>JAEDNZ010000227.1 GCA_016302215.1 Muribaculaceae bacterium | reverse complement strand
TTGGCGAGCGGAGTGTGTATGGTGGTTAGGGCAATGCGCATATTCTCGTTGCAGAGTATCATCAGAGCCTGCCCCGGCTCGCCCAGCGAGGTCTCCAGATACTCGGTGTGGCCCGGGAAGGTGAAGGTGTCGCTTTGGATCATAGCCTTATTGATGGGCGCCGTGACGAGCACGTCGATAGTGCCGGCTCTTAAGTCAGAGACGGCTTGCTCGAGGGCGGCAAAGGCGGCTTGTCCGGCGACCTCAGTGGCCATGCCGGGCTCGACGCGGGTGTCCTCGCCCACCACGTTGATGATGTTGTTGGCGCCATCGCGAGCCTCGCGGGCGTCGCCGATTTGGTTGAGCGGCACATTGGGCATGTCCATGGCCTTGCGATAAAACACCGCTATCTTGGCCGAGCCATAGATTACGGGTGTGAAGAGCTCGAGCACGCGGTTATCGGCGAGCACTTTGAGTATGATTTCGTAGCTGACACCATTGATGTCGCCTTGTGTGATGCCTACTTTGATTTTTGACATTGCTTGTGGGGTTTATGAGGTGTGGGTGTACTAATCTATGATATGTGTTGGTGATTGTCAGTCGGGGTGGCGCCGGGGGCGGCATCGGCTTTGTCGGCATCGGCTTTCTTGCCGGCGAGCATACCGCAAGCGGCTTCGATGTCTTCGCCACGCGACGCTCTGATGGTGGCGACTATGCCGGCGGCGTTGAGGCGGTCGCGAAAGGCCTCCATCACTGCCGTGGATGGCGGGCGCAGCTGCGAGCCGGGTGTGACGTGATAGCGTATGAGGTTGGCTCGCGCCGAGGTGCCGCGCAGCAGCCGTGCCAGCGCGTCGGCGTGCTTAAAGTCATCGTTGATGCCGCGCCACATAATGTACTCCACTGACAGGCGGCGCTGATGCGCAAAGTCATAACGGCGCAGCAGCTCCATGACGCCGGCCACGGGATAGGCGCGCTCCACCGGCATCATACGCGCGCGCTCGTCGGCAAAGGGCGAGTGCACGCTGATGGCGATGTGCACCTTGGTGCAGTCAAGGAGTGTGCGCAGGCCGTCGGTCTTGCCTATGGTTGACACGGTGATGCGCTTTGGGCTCCACGCCAGCCCCCATGGGGCTGTGAGTATCTCTATGGCTGTGAGCACGGCGCCCAGATTGTCAGTAGGCTCACCCATGCCCATAAATACCAGATTTGTCAGCGATGCGGATTCGGGGATTGCGAGCACCTGATTGATGATCTGATGGGCGGTGAGCTGTCCATGAAAGCCTTGCTGCCCCGTCATGCAGAAAGTGCAGCCCATCTTGCAGCCGGCTTGCGATGAGACGCAGAGGGTGGCGCGGTCATGGTCGGGGATATACACTGCCTCGACATCGCGCTGCGGAGCTCCGCGAAACAGATATTTCACCGTGCCGTCGGCTGAGCGTGCCTCGGCGATGGGCGGCTCGAGCCCCACACGATAGCGCTCAGCCAATCGCTCGCGGCCGGCTTTAGAGATGTCGGTCACGCTCGCAGTGTCGCTGACTCGCTTGACGTATAGCCACGCTGCCAGCTGCTTGGCGGCGTAGGGTTGCAGCCCTACCTCTTGGGCTACCGCGCGCAAGCCCTCAAGTGTGAGGCCTATCAATGGGGTCTTTTCTGTCTCGCTCATAGCTGTTGTGAGAAAAATTTCTACAAAAATAGCGAAAATTCCCCTATCGGCAAAATCGCCGATGCCTATAGGCCCAATTTCTTGCGCTGAGGCGCAGCCTCCGGCGTCCGCGCGTGAGCGTCCACCTTGATGTTTGTGGCTGAAAAGTTGTGGCTGATGATTGTTAATTAGCGATTTTGACGTAACTTTGTGAGCGAAGAAATTGACCGCACACACCTCTACAGACGATATGTATTCCTCGCTCTATCTGCTGCAATTCGGGTGCTTCTTGGCGGCTGTGGTGTTAGCGCTGCTGCCGGCTCTCTCTCGCGTGTATGTCAAGTGGCTCAATCGCCGCTATGAGCAATCGCGCTGGATGATAGTGGCGGCTATGCTGATATTGGCGGTGCACTACCTGCTGCAGATGCGCTATGACCTGCGCGCCCGGGGCGAGGATATTGGCGCAGCGGTCAACGTGCTGTTTTATTCGCCGGCGGCAATCCTGGTGTGGTATTCATTTTTTAATATGGAGTATGGCGAGCGCCGCGGGCGCCGGCGCTATCTGGTGTGGAGCATAGCCTGCTATGCGATGATATTGGGCACGTTTGCCATCGGCTGGCTCAGCCACCACAGCCTGCACATCGGCGAGGCCGTGGTGGTGATGTATTGGCTCTTTTTGGCGTGCATACTGTTCTTCCTGTTTGCCCCGCTGCGACAGATACGCCGGCATAGGCGCAGCCTTGAGGCC
>JAEDNZ010000226.1 GCA_016302215.1 Muribaculaceae bacterium | reverse complement strand
GCAAAGCCTCTCTCTTGGAAGAATTTATGGATGGCGAAGGCGAGGGCGCTGCGGACGCGGAGCACAGCACCGAAGGTATTTGTGCGCGGACGCAGGTGAGCTATGTCGCGCAGGAATTCCAGTGAGTGGCCTTTTTTCTGGAGAGGGTATGTCTCGGGGTCGGCGGTGCCGTAAAGCTCTACTTTGGAGGCTTGTATCTCAACGGCCTGGCCTTTGCCTTGCGACTCTACGAGGCGTCCGATGACGCAAAGCGAGGCTCCGGTGGTGATGCCTTTGAGGTCGTCGTCGGTGAAGACGTTCATGTCAAAGACAATCTGGATGTTGTGTATGGTGGAGCCGTCGTTGAGGGCCACGAATTGCACGTATTTGTTGCCACGGCGAGTGCGAACCCAGCCTTTAGCGCAGACCTCTTGCCCGATGAGAGCGGTGTCGAGGAGTTGAGCTATGCGTGTACGTTTTATGCTTGTCATTGTGATGCGGTGATATCGTTAGAATAATGTGAGAAGAAGCGTGTTGTGATATTACTCGAAGGCTCCCATCTTGAGAAGGTTGACTTCCTCCTGGGTTAGGTAGCGCCAGCGGCCACGCGCGAGGTTTTTCTTGGTGAGGCCGGCGAAATATACGCGGTCGAGCTTTGTGACGTGGTATCCGAGTGACTCGAAGATGCGGCGGACGATGCGGTTTCGGCCCGAGTGTATTTCAATGCCGGCCTGGTTGCGGTCAGTCTCGGTGGCGTAGCTGATGGCGTCGGCGTGGATTGGGCCGTCGTCCAGCTCAATTCCGTCGGCGATGCGCTGCATGTCGTCTTCGGAGATGTCCTTGTCAGTCCAGACGTGGTATATTTTTTTCTTGACGTACTTGGGGTGAGTGAGCTTTGAGGCGAGGTCTCCGTCGTTGGTGAGGAGGAGCACGCCGGTGGTGTTTCTGTCGAGACGTCCCACGGGGTAAATGCGCTCATTGCAAGCGCCCTTGACCAGGTCCATGACGGTGGTGCGGCCGTTGGGGTCGTCGCTTGTGGTGACGCAGTCCTTGGGCTTGTTGAGGAGGATGTAGCATTTGCGCTCGAGAGTGAGCACCTTGTCGTCATACTCAACTACGTCATTGTGAGTGATCTTTACGCCCAACTCGGTGACTACCTGTCCGTTGACCTTAACGAGACCCTGCTGAATAAACTCGTCGGCCTCGCGGCGCGAGCATATACCGGCATTGCTCATAAATTTGTTGAGACGTATCTGCTCGTTGGGGTCGATAGCGGGCATTTCATATTCGATGGGCTTGGGTCTCGGGGTGAAGCTCTTGCCGCGACCGGGGAATAGGCCACTGCCTTGCTGCTTCTTGCCTTGGGGGCGGTTGGGACGGTTGTTGTATGGGCCTTGGGCGCCACCCTGGCGGTTGTATCCGCCTTGCTGACGGTTGTATCCTCCGCCTTGGGCGCCACCCTGCTGGCGATTGTATCCGCCTTGGGCGCCACCCTGCTGGCGATTGTATCCGCCTTGCTGACGGTTATATCCGCCGCCTTGAGCGCCGCCCTGGCGGTTGTACCCGCCGCCTTGCTGACGGTTGTAACCACCGCCTTGAGGGCGGTTGTACCCGCCACCTTGCTGACGGTTGTATCCGCCTTGGGGACGATTATATCCGCTTTGTGGGCGGTTGTAGCCCTCGTTGGGGCGCATCTCGGCGTCATCGCCTTGAGCGCCGTAAGACGGGCGTTGCTGATAGGGGCGGTTGTATTGGTTGGGGCGATTGTATCCGCCCTGGTTGTAGCCTTGATTGTATTGGTTGGGGCGCTGATATTGGCGCTGGTATGGGGTGTGGGGTACAGAGTCCTGGGCGTTGGCGCCGGGCATCTGCTCGCCTTCGACTTGTGTTTTGTTGTTGAATGTCACCCTTTCAAAGCGAGGGCGATCAATAGGTGATGCTGCATTGTCGTTAGAAACTCTCATTTCGCCGATGCGCGGGCGCTTCGGCTTTTTTTCGTTGGCATTATTGTCCATTGTCAGGTAGCATTAATTGTGTTGAAGAGCTGTGTTGATAGTGTCTCTTAGTGTCATTGTGCGTAATACTGCATTAAAGCGTATATTCGCATAAATGATGCCTCACGGCGTGGTTTGGAAGAAATTGTTTTTTTGATGTGAAGGTTGAGATGATGTTGATTAAAGTGAATGTTGTGGCTGTTTGTTTTCTTTATAGGTGTTTAGTTGGGGGTTATGTATTGAATTGATATATTGGAATAATAAAAATATTACGATAATGATATCGAGCAAACTATATGTCTATGTATAAAATGGTGATAAGGTGGATTATTGACTCACTTTCGTGTGTGCAAAGGTAATGAAAAAAATTTGCAAAATGCAATAGAAAGGGGCGAAAAAAGTGTAAA
>JAEDNZ010000049.1 GCA_016302215.1 Muribaculaceae bacterium | reverse complement strand
AGGCTCGTTTACGAGCGACTCGTGGGCGGGCTACACCATGACTAAGGGCGCTGACGGCAAGTGGACCGCCGTAGTTACCCCCTCGCACGCGTCAGGCCAGTTCCTCATCCACGAGACCGTCAATGACACTTGGTACAAAGCCTCATCGGCTACGCTCTCTGAGAGCAACACATCTCTGACTCTCGCCAAGAGTGGCGATGATATCAACTTCAATCTCACTGCCGACAAGGCCTATACCTTCACCTGGGACTATACGACCAAGACGCTTTCCATCTCGTGGTCAGGCTCTACGACCGCTACGGTGACCTATGCCCTCTATGGCAATTTCAGCGGCTCATGGGGCGAAGCCTCTATGGCTGATGACGGCACGGGCGCATGGGTAGGCACTGTCACGCCGAAAAATGCCTCCGGCGCTTTCGGCATCCGCCTCTATGAGGACGGGCAGTACAATGACCGCTGGCTCAATGTGGCATCGGCCACCACCATCTCTGAGGAGAATGTCACCACTACTCTCCAGGAGAAGTCAAGCGCGAGCGCCGGTCAGGACATTAACTACGTGCTGACGGCTGACAAGGCTTATACTTTCACCTTTAAGCCTGCCGATATGTCGCTGACGCTGTCATGGCAAGGTTCTGACCCTGACCCCGATCCTGATCCCGACCCGGATCCGCAGCCATCCGGCAAGGCTCCCGCGGCGCTGTATATTTTCGGTAATATCAACTCTACGGGGTGGAACTCTAACAATGCCAATGCTCTGACGCTCTCTGCCGACGGCAGCTCTTACTCTATCGTGCAGGATATTGTCAGCAGCGGATACTTCTCGTTTGCAGAGGCCAAAGGCGCAAGCTGGGATAACGATGTCAACGTAAAGCCGCGCTACGGCGCTACAAGCAAAGACCTATCGGTGTCGGTGGGCAACACCTACGATGTGAAAGTGTTCTCTACGGATACTGAGCCTAAGGCCGGCGATTGCTATGCGTGGAAGATAGACGCGGGCACATATCTCTTCACCGTAGATTTCTCTACCGACACGCCCACGCTGACCATAGCTCCCGAGCCGCAGCCCACAATCACCATCTATTTTAAGGACGATACCGCCTCGCCGTGGTCTTCGGTCAACGTATATACTTGGGATAAGACTAACAGCAATAAAGAGCACTTAGGCAAATTCCCCGGGAGTGCCATGACTACTATGTCAACGTATGCCGAGAGCTCATCGTCATCGACACCGCTCTGGACGCTGACCACAACCGTCGAAAAACCCTTCAGCGGCAATTTGGGCGTGGTCTTCAGCAACGGAGCTAACCAAAATGAGAAGACCACCGACTTTGCATATCAGCAGGATAACGTGTATTATCGCAGCGGCACGGTAACCGGAGTCAACAGCATCTTTATTGATGGCACAGAGGGCACCGTCACCACCGATGTGCGCTACTTCACGCTGCAAGGCGTGCCTGTGGTCAATCCGTCAGCCGGCATCTATATCGTTGTCAAAGACGGCAAGGCCTCAAAGGTGATGATACGATAACGAGCGGCCCGGCCATTTTAGGCTTTTTTAGCCTACAAAATGGCCGGGCCTCTTGGCTGTTACAAAAAAAAATCGTACCTTTGCGCCGCAATTCAATACAAGTTTAATTATTAACAACTAAAAGTTAATGGCAACAAAAATCAGATTACAACGCCACGGTCGTAAAAACTACGCGTTCTATCCCATTGTCATCGCCGATAGCAGGGCACCACGTGATGGTCGTTTCATTGAAAGGATTGGTTCTTATAATCCGAACACTAATCCTGCTACTGTCACACTCAACTTTGAGCGTGCCTTGTATTGGGTCAACGTCGGTGCACAACCCACTGACACTGTTCGCTCTATCCTCTCTCGCGAGGGCGTGATGCTCATGAAGCACCTTCAGGGCGGCGTCAAGAAGGGCGCTTTTGACGAGGCTGAAGCCCAGCGCCGTTTCGACGCCTGGAAAGCCGCTAAGAACGCTAAGGTTGACGCTTTCAAGAACGACCTCGCCGGAAAGCAGGCTTCTGCCGCTAAGGCTCGCCTCGAAGAGGAAATGGCCAAGAACAAAGCTAAGGCTGAGCTCGTGGCTAAAAAGAAGGCTGAGATTGCTGCTGCTAAGGCTGAAGCCGAAGCTGCCGCTGCTCCTACCGAAGAAACAGAAGCTCCCGCTGCTGAATAAGCAACATCTTATTCTCCGCGTGAGTAATCCTCTTAGCGAAGGGGTGTGTTAGCGCTACGGCTGACTCACCCCTTCACGCTTTTAGTAAATATTTTTGCCTCTATCCCTGTTATGAATAAGTTTAACGAATACAAAGGCTTTAACCTTTCGCAAATAAACAAAGAGGTGCTTGAGCGCTGGAACCGCGACAACCTCTTTGTCAAGAGTATGCAAGTGCGCGAGGGCGCTCCCTCGTTTGTCTTTTATGAAGGGCCGCCATCGGCCAATGGTATGCCCGGAATACACCACGTCATGGCGCGCACCATTAAGGATATTTTCTGCCGCTACAAGACCATGAAGGGCTTTCACGTCAAGCGTAAAGCCGGATGGGACACTCACGGCCTGCCCGTGGAGCTCGGCGTGGAGAAGGCGCTCGGCATCACCAAGGAGGATATAGGCAAAAAGATTTCAGTAGATGAATATAATGCAGCGTGCCGCCGCGAGGTTATGAAATATACCCGCGAGTGGGAAACGCTCACTAACTCTATGGGCTATTGGGTGGACCTCTCTGACCCGTATATCACCTACGACAACCGTTACATCGAGTCAGTGTGGTGGCTGCTCAAGCAGATTTATGACAAAGGCTACCTCTACAAGGGCTACACCATACAGCCATATTCGCCGGCAGCAGGCACCGGCCTCAGCTCTCACGAGCTCAATCAGCCCGGCTGCTACCGCGATGTCAAGGACACCACCTGCATTGCGCAATTCCTCGCTACCGACCCGCGGCCGTCAATGACGGGCTGGGGCAAGCCTTATTTCATCGCATGGACCACCACGCCGTGGACACTGCCCTCCAATACGGCGCTCTGCGTGGGCCCCGCTATCTCGTATTGCGTGGTGCGCACCTACAATCAGTATTCGGGCGAGCCTATCACCGTGGTGTGCGCCGAGGCGCTCCTGTCGTCGCTCTTCAATGCCAAAGCTAAGGATATGCCGCTCGAGAGCTATGAGAAAGGCTCCAAGCTCATCCCTTATCAGGTGGTGGAGACCATCAAGGGTGCCGACCTCGTGGGCATGCACTACGAGCAGCTGCTGCCGTGGGTCAATCCCGGCGAGGGTGCCTTCCGCGTAATCCCCGGTGACTATGTCACCACCGACGATGGTACCGGCATCGTGCACATCGCCGGCACCTTCGGCGCTGACGACCTCCGGGTGTCGCGCGCTGCCGGTGTGCCGCCGCTCCACCTTATTGACCGTGACGGCAATCTGCGCCCGATGGTCGATCTCAAAGGCCGCTTCTATCTCATCGATGAGCTTGACCCGGACTTTGTCAAGACCAATGTCGATGTCGAGGAATACAGCCGCTGGCAAGGCAAATATGTCAAAAACGCTTACGACCCCGACAAGTCTGACACCGATGAGACCCTCGACGTGGAGATATGCATGGACCTCAAGATGGCCGGCAAGGTGTTCCGCATCGAGAAGCATGTCCACAACTATCCTCACTGCTGGCGCACTGACAAGCCCGTGCTTTACTACCCGCTCGACTCGTGGTTTATCCGCACCACGGCCGTGCGCGACCGCCTCATGCAGCTCAACGAGACCATCAAATGGAAGCCGGCATCGACAGGCACCGGGCGCTTCGGCAAGTGGCTCGAGAACCTCCAGGACTGGAACCTCTCGCGCAGCCGCTATTGGGGCACGCCGCTGCCTATCTGGCGCACCGAAGATGCCCGCGAGGAGATATGCATCGACAGCGTGCAGACGCTCTACAACGAAATAGACCGCGCCGTAGAGGCCGGCGTCATGTCTTCTAATCCCTTCAGAGACAAAGGCTTTGTGCCCGGCGACTACTCTAAGGCCAACTACGAGAAGATTGACCTCCACCGCCCCTATGTCGATGACATAGTGCTGGTGTCGCCCTCGGGTAGGCCTATGCATCGTGAGCTTGACCTTATCGATGTGTGGTTTGACTCCGGCTCTATGCCTTACGCTCAAATCCACTATCCCTTTGAGAACAAAGAGGCCTTTGATAACCGTGAACTCTATCCCGCCGACTTCATCGCCGAGGGCGTGGACCAGACACGTGGCTGGTTCTTCACTCTCCATGCCATCGCCGGTATGGTCTTTGACGGCGTAGCATATAAGGCTGTGATTTCCAATGGCCTCGTGCTCGACAAAAACGGCAATAAGATGTCAAAGCGCCTGGGCAATGCCGTCAATCCCTTTGAGGCCATCGAGCAATACGGCTCAGACCCCTTGCGCTGGTATATGATAGCCAACTCGTCGCCGTGGGACAACCTCAAGTATGACCCCGCAGGCGTTGTGGAGGTGGCGCGCAAGTTCTTCTCCACGCTGCAAAATACCTACGCCTTCTTTGCCCTGTATGCCAACGTTGACGGCTTCACCGCCACCGAGCCGCAGGTGCCCATGGAGCAGCGCCCCGAGATTGACAGATGGATTATCTCGCTGCTCAACACTCTGGTAAAGACCGTCAGCGATGCTCTTGACGACTATGAGCCTACGCGCGCTGCTCGCGCCATCAACGAGTTTGTCGGCGACAATCTCTCCAACTGGTATGTGCGCCTCAACCGTAAGCGCTTCTGGGGCGGCGAGATGACCACCGATAAGATGGCGGCTTATCAGACGCTATACACCTGCCTGCTTACGCTCGCCAAGCTGATAGCACCGGTGGCGCCGTTCTATGCTGACCGCCTCTATCTCGACCTTACGCAAGGGCGCGAGGCCGAGTCAGTGCACCTCGCTCTCTTCCCCGAATATGACGCCTCCGCCGTCGATGAGGCTCTTGAGGAGCGCAACGCCATGGCGCAGACACTCACCTCGATGGTGCTGTCGCTGCGCCGTAAGGTCAACATCAAGGTGCGCCAGCCGCTGGCCCAGATGATGGTGCCCGTGGTTGATGACCGTCAGCGCCGCGCCATAGAGTCAGTGCGCGAGCTGGTGCTCAACGAGGTCAATGTCAAGGCTCTCAACATCGTAGAGAGCGACAATGCTATCCTCGTCAAGCGCGTCAAGCTCGACTTCAAGAAGCTCGGTCCCAAATTCGGCAAGCAGATGAAGGCCGTGGCTGCCGCTATCGCCGCTCTCTCTCAGGCCGACATCAACGCCCTTGAGCGCAACGGCTCGCTTGATGTCACGCTCGCCGATGGCGCTACCGCCTCCATCGATGCCACCGATGTGGAAATCTTCTCTGAGGATATCCCCGGCTGGCTCGTGGCCAATGAGGGCAATCTCACCGTGGCTCTCGATGTCACCGTGACCCCGGAGTTGCGCAGCGAGGGTATAGCCCGCGATATCATCAACCGTATTCAGAATATACGCAAGGAGCGCGACTACGCCATCACTGACCGAATCAAGCTCGCTTTCGATGGCGGCAACGCAGAGATAGCCCCGGTGCTCGATAAGTTTGGCGCTTATATCGCCAACCAGGTGCTTGCTTCTGACATCTGCGCCGCCGATATCGCAGCAGCTGCAGCTGCCGACGTAGCCACCCTCGACATCGATGGCTTAGAGGTGCGCGTGGCTATCACGAAATAACACGACCCTTTAACTCTTATATACCTTAATAATCATGGCTGAAAAAACACGTTACACTGATGAGGAGCTTGAGGAGTTTCGAGCACTCATCAACGAAAAGCTGGCAGTGGCGCAGCGCGAGTATGACACTCTGCGCTCTACGCTGACAAATGCTGACGGCAACGATGTGGCCGACACCTCGCCCACTTACAAGGTGCTCGAGGAGGGTGCCAACACCCTGAGCAAGGAGGAGACGGCGCGCCTGGCCGAGCGTCAGCGCGTCTTCATCAACCACCTCAGGGCGGCATTGACGCGCATCGACAACAAGACCTACGGCGTGTGTCGTGTCACCGGCAAGCTCATCCCCAAGGAGCGCCTGCGCCTGGTGCCGCATGCCACACTAAGCATCGAAGGAAAGGAGGCTCAGGAGCGCAGCAAGCGTTGACGCTGCGCTCCGCCGGGCTTCTTATTTATAACCCCATTTATTCACCGAAGTTATCATAATGAAGCACATCAGCAAGGGCTGGATTGCCGTGATTGTAGCGGCGGCGGTCATCATCATTGACCAATTGGTAAAGATATACGTCAAGACCCATTTCTATCTGGGCGAGACAGTGCAGGTGCTGCCATTCTTCGAGCTGAAGTTTGTGCAAAATAATGGCATGGCTTTCGGTATGGAGCTGGGCAGCAAGCTGTTTTTGTCGCTATTCAGGATAGTGGTGGTGGCCGTGGCTATATGGTATCTGGTCAAGGTGGTGCGCGACAAGGCTATGCCCCGCGGCTTTGTGGTGACGCTGGCGCTGATTATCGCGGGTGCTGCCGGCAATATCTTTGACTGTGTGCTATATGGCTCGGTGTTCTCCAACCCGCCGGCTCCTTTTGTGGCCGAGTTTGTGCCTTGGGGTGAGGGCTACTCCTCGCTGCTCCACGGCTATGTGGTGGATATGCTCTACTTCCCGCTGTTTGCCTTTGAGTGGCCGGCGTGGGTGCCCTGGCTCGGAGGTAGCACCTTCTCGTTCTTTGACCCTGTGTTCAACATCGCCGATGCCGCCATCACCGTGGGCATGGTGGTGCTGATATTCTTCTATCACAAATACCTTGTCTTTGACTCCGACAAGGAGGGTAAAGACAAAGCCTAACCTCACACTAAATAGCAAAGGCTGATGGCTGCTGTATCGATGCGCAACGTTTTGGCCGCCGTGTGCTTGGCGGTGATGGTGCTTACAGCGTGTTCGCGCCGCCCCGGCGATGTCCTCGACACTGACGAGATGGCATCGCTGATGGCCGATATGCACATGGCGCAGGCCATGGTAGAGTACAACCGCTCAGCCTATCGCTCTGACTCACTCAAGCAGGTGGTGATGCAGTCGGTGCTGCGTAAGCATGGCGTCACCACGGCGCAGTTTGACGAGTCGCTGCAGTGGTATGGCCATAATATGAAGCAGTATATGGAGGTGTATGACGCCACCATTGCCATCCTTGAGCAGCGCCTCGCCGATATGGGGTCGAAGGTGGCTGCCGAGCAGGCGCTGTCAATCTCCGGCGACTCTGTCAACGTATGGGGCGGCCCGCGCTATCTGGCGCTCAACAGCAACACCGCCACCAATATCATCACCTTTGCCATCAAGCGCGATGAGCACTGGCAGCGCGGCGACATCTACACCTTCCGTGCCAAGATACTCAACCCGCCCGGCAAGGTGCGAGGCTCCATCGCCGCCCGCTATGACGATGGCGCGGTAGAGTTCTTCAACCTCTCAACCGAGGGCGAGGGTTGGAAGGAGCTGCGCTTCATCGTGGACTCTACGCGTGTGGCCTCAGACATCTACGGCTACCTCGCTATGGCTCCCGAGCCGGGCGTCAGCGTGTATGTCGATAGCATCGAGCTGGTGCGCAGCCGTCTGGCTCCCACGCTCTATGGCCAGCGCTACCGCCAGCGCCTAATAAAATTCGGCGACGATGATGCCGTCGCACGGCCTGACACCCTCGCCGTCTCCAAGCCACAAGGCGTGGAAGCGACAGTCTCAGCCTCATCAGATATCTTAGCCCGATAAGCCCGATGCCCGACGAATGCACCCAAGCGACGCCCAAGCGGCGCTATCTGAGCCGCCATGTCATAGTCGATGGCGATGACAGGGGCCTCTCGCTGGTGACGGCAACCGCCTCTGCGCCGCCGCGAGTCATAGCTGTAGAGCCTTACGAGGCCGAGACCCCCGCAACAGCATACCTCGACACCCCAATCATCATCACCGCCGGCACCATCACCTCCCCTCCCGATTTACCCTGACATTTGTCTTACCGAAATGTTTTGGGGTAAAACCTCCGAAAATACGTAAATGTTTTGACCGGAGGACTCTTGTGATAAGCCTGATTGGGCTAATTTGTCTAATTGGTCTGATTTGTCTAATAGCTCGATGCGATAGCAAAGAATGAGGCCGTCATGGAGTGATGACGGCCTCGTGTATGGGGGTGCTGATTATTGTGCAAGATTATTTTTTATGTCTTGACTCTTTGCCGGAGGAGTATCCGTAGCCGTAGGTGTCGTTGTGGCGCGAGTAATAGTAGTGGCCATACTTGCGATAGATGTATGAGCTCGACTTCATGTTTACGCCGTTGAGCAAGATGTAGAGGTTGGTGAGCTTGTGAGAGTTGTAGGCTTTGTGTACCACGCTGAGGCATCGCTTGGTGGAGTAGCTTGCGCGGGTTACAAAGAGCTGTATGTCAGAGTGCGGCAGTATCAGGAATGTGTCTGACACCATGCCTATCGGCGCTGAATCCACGATGATGTAGTCAAAGGTATTGCGCAGCTCGGCAAAGAGTCGCTTCATATTGTCGCATAGCAGCAGCTCATTGGGGTTGGGCGGCACGGGGCCGGCGGGCAAGATGTAGAGGTTCTCGTTGAGTGTGCTCTGCGAGAGGAGCTCGCTGACGGTGTCGCATTGTCCGGATAGGAATGTAGTTACGCCGCGTTTGTTGCTGAGACCGAAGCGGTGTGCGAGCACGGGGCGACGAATGTCCATGCCGATGACAACGACGCGTTTGCCGGTGAGGGCGTAGGTCATAGCGAGGTTGGTGGCGATGAAGGTCTTGCCTTCGCCCGATATTGATGATGTGAGGAGTATCACATGGTTGTTGGAGCCGTTGGCGGTAAATCCGATGTTGTTGCGCAGGAGCCTGAAGAGCTCTGCGATAGATGTGGTGACGCCGGCGCCTACTACGATGTCGTTTTCGGTGTTGCTGTCGGCCTTGCATATCTCGCCGATGATGGGTAACTTGGTCATGCGCTCAAGCTCTGTCTGGTCCTTGAAGATGGGGAAGATGAGGCGTTTGAGCAAGATGATGGCGGCGGGGATAAAGAGGCCTATGAGCAGCGCCACAAAGTAGATAATGCTCTTTTTGGGAGCTACGGGGCCGCCACCCACGGGGTTGTCAATGAGGCGAGCTGTGGGAGTGGCGAGGGTCTTCTGCAGCGCTATCTCTTCGCGTTTTTGCAGCAGGTAGGTATAGATGTTGACTTTGACTTGCTGCTCGCGGAATATTTCTTGGAGACCCTTGTCAATGGGCGGCAGGCTGGAGAGCTGTCCTGAGCTGCGGCGGTCAAGGGTGAGGATGGTGCTGCGGCGAGCGTTGAGGGCCGATTTCACCGAGTTGATGTTTTGCAGGATGCGGTTTTTGTCGCGGTTGAGGTCTTCCTGCATGGTCTTGACGAGGGGGTTGTCGGCTGTGGTGCCGTTTTCGAGCTGACGGTTGAGCTGGTCGATTTTCTTATTGTAAGCCTCGATGCTGCGCGTGAGGTTTTGGTCATTAGATACCGAAGGAATGCCCTCAAACGAGTTGGAGTTGGAGACGATATGCTCGATGCTGTTGATGATGCTGCGCTCGGCGTCAACCTCGGCGAGCTGGTTCTCGGTGCTGCTCTTTTGGTTGAGATTCATCTGCGCCTGCGCATTAAGGTCGGTGATATTGTTGGCTTGGCGGTAGTCCTGAAGCCTGTTTTCGACGTCTTTGAGCTCATCGGATATCATGACGAGGCGGTCGAGAATGAATGCCTCAGTCTGCATAGCTGACCGGTTTTTGTCTTCGATGATTTGACGGTTGTAGAACTCTACGAGCACATTGAGCACGTCAACGCCTTGCTCAATGATGGGTGTGTTGCAGCGCAGGCGAATGATGTTGAACGAGTTTTGTGCGTATTCAAGCGAGAGAGCACCGGAGAGAGCCCCTGCGGCTGCTTTTGGATTGCGTATGGTGATTATTTCGGTGCCGTTGAGCTCGGCTACTGTGGGCGACTTGGTGAGCTGCAGGGTGCCGTTGGAGAGCTCTACGCTCAGTGGCAGCTTGGCGTCGTTGAATTCTTTGACTTCTTCAACGCCTCCAAACCAGGTCTTTGCCACGATGTCGTATGTGTCTTTAGCTTTGCCGTTATCTACGGTGACGTTGATTGTAGAGCCGAGGTTGTTGAGCGAGACGGAGTCGAGCTTGGCAACGACGGCGTTGGTGCGATAGATGGGGTAGTTGCGGAAGTTGCCCTCCATAGCGTAGCTGTACGCGAGGCCGAGCGAATCCACGATGTCGATGACATTGTTGCGCGACTTGAGTATCTCGAGCTCTGTCTCATCGATGTATTCCTTCATGCCAATGACGGGGTCGTCGGCACCGAAGCTGACGGCTTTGTTTGCTTTGGCGGTCTCATCGCTGAGGTATATTGAGCCGGTGACCTGGTATGTGGGTATGATGGTGCTGATGTGGTAGTAAGCCACAATCAGGCATACGATAACGCTGATTATGAACCACTTCCAGTTGGCCATAAAGTCGAGTATCAGACCTGTGGTGTCAAAGGTCTCTTCGATGCGGTTGTCGGTGTTGTTGTTCCGATTATCAAAAACGGTGTCAGTCATTGTGTATGAAGGGGTGCGTTAGGTGCTTAGTGAGTGTGTGGAAGTGGATAGGGGAGGAGGGTGGTGTGGATGGCGGTGAGGCGATTATTTGTCATCGGTGAGGTTGATGATGCCGATGATGAGGCCGGCGAGAGATGACATACCGCCCACGATGGTGATCGTAGCTCCAACGGCTGAGTTGAGCTGCCAGGCGTTTTGCTTGAGCGAGCTGTTGGGCTCCACGTAGATATAGTCGTTTTGCTGGAGGTTCATGTAGGGAGAGAGCAGGAAGTTCTTGTCGTGGATGTTGAGGCGGTGCACTTCGCGCGAGCCATCGGCGTTGGTGCGGTATAGGAGTATGTTTTCGCGGTCGCCTTTGATGTCGAGGTCACCGGCCATGGCAATGGCTTCGAGGAAGGTCATACGCTCGTTTCTGGACTGATATACACCGGGCGACTTGACAGCGCCGGCCACGGTGACTCTGAAGTTCATAAGGCGAATATCCACGTTGGGCACCTCGGTGATGTATTTGGGGCAGATGCTTTCGCGCAGTGTGGTCACCAGGTCGTCTTTGGTGCGGCCGGCGGCGTGAATTTTGCCTAAGAGGGGAAAGTCGATGTATCCGTCTTTGTCAATGAGGTAATAGTCAGTTGACGACTCTACGCCGGTCTGGTTGGTATTTTGTGTGGCGTTGCGCAGCTGAGCCACAGTGCCTTCAGGAGTGATATAGCTACCGCGGTTGAAGGGTACGACAGCGGTCATATTAGTAGCCGTTATGTAAATGTTGAGGAGGTCGCCGGGGCGTAATATGGGGTCGGCGGCGGCAGCTACCTGCGACAATACTTCTTGCGGAATGACGTCGGCATTTTCAAAATAAGTAACTTTCTTTGGTGCGCTACACGATGAAAGCATTGCAGCAAAAATCAATGCAATGCACGATGAGTAATATGTAAGCTTCATATCTGTATAAGCGAGTGTTGTGGTGTTAAAACGTAGTGTGACGAATTGTGACGCAAAGTTAAAAATTTATATGCAAAAATGCAAATATTAGTCTTTTAAAGATGGGCTTAAAGATGGTGGAAAACGGTGCAACGCTGAAAAATAGCGTGGCTGCCGCTGCTGCGGCGACAATATAGCTACAAAAAATCGAGCATTCCTACTTCGCCGGGCGTGGATAGCCTGCGCTGAGGAATGCTCGTGATTGGGTATTTTCGTCGTTCTGTTGTGACGGCGGCGGGGTGTGTGGCGCTCGCTTAGGGGATAAGGTTGTGAGCGCGGAACACTTTTTGTATCTTCTCCAGGGCTGTGGTGACCTGCTCCTTAGAGTGCGTGGCCATGAGGCTGAAGCGTATGAGGGTGTCCTGCGGAGCTACGGCGGGCGACACCACGGGGTTCACGAAGATGCCCTCCTCGAGGAGGTCGCGCGTGATGGCAAAGGTCTTGAAGTTGTCGCGTATGTACAGGGGGATGATAGGCGTGGATGTCGGGCCTATCTCGCAGCCCATGTTGCGGAAGCCCTCGAGGGCATAGTTGGTGATTTCCCACAGGTGCTCCTGGCGCCACGGCTCTTCAATCATGATGTCGATGGCTTTGAGCGCTGCCGCCGTAGAGGCGGGGGTGATGCTCGCGGTGAAGATGTATGAGCGCGAGTGGTGGCGCAGGAAGTTGGTAATCTCCTTGTCGGTGGCGATGAAGCCGCCGAGCGAGGCAAATGATTT
>JAEDNZ010000225.1 GCA_016302215.1 Muribaculaceae bacterium | reverse complement strand
CCATTCCTACTTAACATTTATCTCTACAATTAAGGCGGCACTTACCTGCACTCTACAAAGCGCAAAGGCGTACCCAAGCCCTCACCGACTTGGGTACGCTCTTTTTCTCTACCCCCCACCGCCGCGCTGTCTAACCTGTCTGACTTGTCTGACCTGTCTGACTTGTCAGATAACGCGTTAAGCGCTGATATCGAGGTGATTATCAGGGCGCGCCGAGGGACGCTGCAGTGCTATACAACGACGATTATCAATACTTTATAAATCGGGGATGGTAATTTTGGGGGCGAGGATTTTGCGATAGACGCTTAGGGTGTTGCGGGCCATGGTGGTTTCGGAGAATTGGTCGATGGCTTTTTGCTGCGCTCTGATGCTGATAGTGTCGCGAAGCTCTTTGTCTGTAATTAGCCGCGCAAGTATCTGTGAGAAGTGCGCCACATCATCGATATGAAATAAGAAGCCATCAATACCGTCATTGATTTGGATGTCTGCGCCTTCCGAGGTGGTGCGCACCACTGCACATCGCGCCATCATTGCTTCGATGACTGTCAAGGGGAAGCCTTCTTGTCGTGACGGCAGCGTCATAATGTCGGACAATTGGTATATGGGGTATGGGTCGCAAAACTCTATATGAGTAATCATCGAGGTAGGCAAGCCTGATTTTTGGATTTCGCTGTCGAGCCAATGCTGCGATTTTTTGCCCGGGGATTTGTCGCTGCCTACGAATATGATGTGTGCCGCCTGTCGGATAGAGATGGGCAATGCGGCTACGGCTTTGAGCAGCAAGTCATGTCCTTTGCGTGGCTCTATTGAGCCTACCAGTGAGATTATGACCTTGTCAGTGGGCAAGGAATATTGGTTGCAGACACTTTGTTTAAGGTCATCGGAGAGCGGCTGTGCAAATCGCAACGATACGCCGTGAGGCACCATGGTGACATCGGCAGCGCGGTGTTTGCAGACTTTGATGGCCCAGTCGGTGGTCTCGCGGCTTATGGAGATGACGTGAGTACCGCGGCGGTAAAAAAAAGTAGGGTGAATGTCTGTGACGTGCATAGTGGCGATGAAAGGAATGCCACAAAATTTTGGTATGAAAGTGTAATAGGGCGACTCGCAATGCACGAGGTCGAAAGAGCCGCGGCGCAGCAATCGCGCTACACGCCATGCCGTGGCGATGCTCCGAGGCTTGGTGCTCAGGTCAGACTTGTATGTGATGAAATGGTCATCGGAGGTAAATATGTTGTAGAAGCGCTCAACACCGCGCTGCCGGTATTGCGGCGAGTCACCCACGATAAGGTATGTGTCAACCTCGCCGGAGAAGTGCTTAAGGCCATGGTATAGGTCGATAGTGTTGGTCGTCATGCCTGTCATATCAAAGCGTGACAGCAAAAGGGCAACTTTTATCATGGGTGGAGTGGAATTGGATTGGAGATTTGACTTGTGCTGTTATACTCGGGTGGTTAGATGATGATTTGGGAGTCGTAGCGGAGCATGATGGTGTCGGGGCGCCAGGTGTCGGTGTAGGTGATTTGGTTGCCGAGGAGGTATTCGCTGATGAGCCATGCGGGGAAGTTTGCGCCGGCATAGTATGTGAGGGGGTATCCGCCGCCAAAGCGCGGATTGATCTCAATGGCTCGCACTTGATGGTGCGTGTCGTCAACGAATAGCTGCATGCATAGGGGGCCGCGGGCGCCGGGCAGGCGGCTGATGCGCTGATGCAGGTATGGCAGGAGCCAGGTGCGGCGTGTGGCGCCTTTGTTGATTTCGCCGGCGCGTATTGCGAGGCGCTCGCGCGGCACTATGGCTTTGGCGCAGTGGTCGCTGCCGTAGTAGATATCGACGGTGTATTCTTTATAGACAGTTTTGTCAATAAGCTCCATGAATATGAGCTTGGGGTCGGCGAGGATGTCGGGGGTTAGGTCAGAGGGGGTGTTGATGATGTGGAGGTTGCATGACAATGAGCCATCGTAGGGCTTGGCAAACATGGGGAAGATGGGGGCGTGCTTGTCGCGCGGCGCCGGCACGGGGATGCCCATCTGCTCGAATAGTGCTGCGGTGAGGCGCTTGTCGCGGCAGGTGGCGATGAGATGTGTGTCGCTAATGGCTATGGCGATGCCGTGTGTGGCGAATGTCTCTCGAGCGCGAGCCAGCGGCATCAGCTCGGTGTCAATGGTGGGCACGATGAGGCCTATGTGGTGGTCGAGGCATGCAGCGAGGAGGGTGTCAATGTATGTGGGGTCGGTGACGCGAGGCATGGTGATGCAGCCGTCGCTGACGTGGGCAGCGGGGCTTAGCTCGGGGCATAGCTCGGTGGTGAGCACTTTGCCGCCGGGGAGCAGCCGCTGCAGCTCGCGCTTAAATTCGAGCACGAGCTCAACGCGCTTGCCGGCCGAGGTGA
>JAEDNZ010000048.1 GCA_016302215.1 Muribaculaceae bacterium | reverse complement strand
GTATCCCTGCTGAATTGGCGGGCGGCAGGGTGGGCGAGGGCGCAAAACATTGCGCCCCTACATACGGGGCGTGTAGGGGCGAGAATGTTTGGTTTGTACATAGTTGGCTGCTGCCGGGGCGGCATCACAGCTTGCCGGTGTAGTAGCACTGGACTTTGCCCACGGGGAGCTCGCCTTCGAGCTTGAGGGGGATGCGCGCCGCGTCGGTGGATATCCAGGCCTCCATGTCGTCGGACGTCTTGGCGCCGTCGTCACCGGTGAAGATGAATGTGACGTGATAGCAGGGGTGCTTCTTGCCGTCAAGCTCTATGTCTTCCGTGCCTCGGTACTTAAAGGTCAGGCGCTCCTTGCTCTTGCCGGAGAAGATGTTGATGGTCAGGACCTGCCCTTGCTTCCACGTGTCAAACTTGAGCGCTCTGAGGTAGTAGAATGATGAGAGCATATCCACGGTGGTGCCCACGGCCGACACCTGGCGCTTCTCGTCGTTGGTGAGCTTGCCTTTCTTGTGCACGCGGCGCACGCAGTCGCCCACTACGGTGGCCCCTTTGCGCGAGAATTTCACCACATCGTGCTTGTCCTCGTTGCCCTCGTGCGAGTTCTTGACGTAGAGCGTAGGCTGCAACGTTGACTTGGCGATGGTGGAGGTGAGGGTGTCGCGCACGCGGTATATCTTGTCGGCCCAGGGCTGCGACGCCGCGGTGAGCGAGGCGGCGTAGTTGTCGCCCGCAGAGTGTATGTTAATCTTCACGGCGCCGGCTTGCTTGTTGATAAGGCCCCATTTGAACATTACGCGGTATGTGAGGGTCTCGTTGGCGTATGAGAGGGCGTGGCAGAGCGATGCCGCGCAGCAGAGCAGGGTGATAAATATTAGTGTACGTTTCATAATATAATATGACGTTTTGTGGCGTGGAAGGTTTAATGCTGAGTGGCATCGCCGTCAGGGGTAGCATCGGCAGCCACATCGGGCGTGGTGTTGATGGTGGGAAACAGCGGCAGGGCCGAGCGCGACGCTTGCTCGATGCGCTTGTTGCGCCAGCACTTGCGGCATACGGCCACATAGCGGTCGTCGCCGCCTATCTCCACCTGCGCACCCTCCGAGACAAAGTCGCCGTTGGCGTCGATGCGCGCGTTGATGATGGTCTTGCGGCCGCAGTTGCACGTGGATTTTATCTCGTCGATGGTGTCGGCAATCTCAAAGAGGCGCCGCGAGCCTTCAAAGAGGTGGCTCTGAAAGTCGGTGCGCAGACCGTAGCACACCACGTTGCTGCCGAAGTCATCTACCACGCGCGACAGCTGATCTACCTGCGCCTCCGACAGAAATTGAGCCTCGTCAATGAGATACCACTCCACCACGCGGCCTTGCTGCTCGTAGAGCTCGCACGCCAGGGTGTAGAGGTTAGTGTCGGGGTATATCCATCTGCACTCGCGCTCGATGCCTATGCGTGAGTGAATCACGTTTTTGGCGTCGCGCGTGTCGATGACGGGCTTGAGGCACATATAGTCCATGCCGCGCTCCTCAAAGTTGTAGGCCGTGGTCAGCAGCAAGGCGGTCTTGGCTGAGCCCATGGTGCCGTATCTGAAGTATAGTTTGCCTTTGCGGTACATTGTGATGCAATGAGTGGGGTATGTGGGGTAGTTGTGATGATTTTGGTGGCGTAAAGGTAGTAACAAAAATCGGATTTTGAGGCATTATCAGGCGATTATTTCTGAAAATGACCAATAATAATCGTAAAAGGGCATCGGGCGGCATCGGGCATCGCGCCGGGGCATCGCCACCGGGCCCCCGAGACATTTTTTTGTTAAAAATTCGGGGGGCATGCGCTGATTTTTTGTAAATTTACGGCCTAAAAAGGATTATAGTATGTTACGACGTATAAGGATACTACTGGCGGTGGTGATGCTGCTGAGCGTCACGGCCCTGTTTCTTGACTTCACGGGCACGCTGCATGCCTGGCTCGGCTGGACGGCGCGCGTGCAGTTTCTGCCCGCCGTCATGGCCGTGAATGTGGCCGTGGTGCTGGCGTTGGTGGCCGTTACGCTCCTCGCCGGCAGGGTCTATTGCTCGGTGGTGTGCCCGCTGGGCGTGATGCAAGATGTGGTGTCGTGGCTCAGTGGCCGCGTGAGTCGGAAGCGCCGCTATCGCTTCAGCTACACCCGCGGCCACAGCGTGGTGCGCTATGCGGTGCTCGCGCTCTTTGTCATCGCTATGGTGGCGGGCATAGGCTCAGCCGCGGCGTTGATAGCGCCATATAGCGCCTATGGCCGCATCGCTGCCAACCTGCTGGCGCCCCTATGGCGCCTGGGCAATAACGTGGCGGCATATTTTGCCGAGCGCATGGACAGCTATGCCTTCTACGAGGTAGATGTGTGGCTGCGCAGCGCCGCATCGCTCGCCGTGGCCTTGCTCACCTTGGCGGTGTTAGGCGTGCTCGCCTGGCGCAAGGGTCGCCTCTATTGCAACACGGTATGCCCCGTGGGCACCGTGCTCGGCTTGCTCTCGCGCTATGCACTGTTCCGCCCCTCCATTGATGAGTCGCGGTGTGTGGGCTGCGGCCTGTGTGCGCGCCGCTGCAAGGCCTCGTGCATAGACCCCAAGGCCCACACCATAGATATGAGCCGCTGTGTGGCCTGTATGGACTGCATCGACGAGTGCAGCCACGGCGCCATCAGCCTGCGCCGCACCCGCCGTGCCGCCGCACCTGAGGCTGCCGCAGCCGCTCAGGCCGACACCTCGCGCCGCAACTTCCTCCTCACGGCGGCGGCGATGACGGCGGTGGCCGCTCACTCGCGCAGCAAGCGCGTTGATGGCGGCCTGGCCGTGATTGAAGATAAGCAGGCGCCTCGTCGCAGCGCGCCGATAGTGCCGGCGGGCGCTCTGAGTGCGCGCCACTTTTATCAGCACTGCACGGCCTGCCAGCTGTGTGTGTCGGTGTGCCCCAATGATGTGCTGCGCCCCTCTGACGGCATCGCCACCTTGCTGCAGCCGATGATGAGCTACGAGCGCGGATATTGCCGCCCCGAGTGCACGCGCTGCTCCACGGTGTGCCCCTCCGGCGCGATACGCCCCGTCACGCCCGAGCAGAAGTCATCTACGCGCATCGGCTATGCCGTGTGGCTGCGCGACAATTGTGTGATTATCAGCGATGGCGTGCATTGCGGCAACTGTGCGCGTCACTGCCCCTCCGGCGCCATCAATATGGTGAGCGAGACAGCACCCGACGGTTCCTCGCGCCGCATTCCCGTGGTCAATGTGGAGCGCTGCATAGGCTGCGGCGCCTGTGAAAACTTATGCCCGGCGCGGCCGCTCAGTGCCATCTATGTGGAGGGCCGCAGTGTCCACAGCACTTATTAGCGCTCCGGGCTTTGTCAGTGATATATTACCAAGCGAGACATAGATACTACATAGAGATATGAGCAAGAAGACAATAAGCCGACGCACATTCTTCAAGACGGCGGGCCTGGCAGGCCTGGCCTCCGCAGGCCTAACCGCCGCCTGTGTCGGCCGCAAAGACTCTGCCGATGCCGGTGCCTCGGGCGAGATACCCACCGATGCTATGACATATCGCCAAAGCCCCTCCACCGGCGACCGCGTGTCGCTGTTAGGCTTTGGCATGATGCGCTTGCCCCTGGTGCCCAACGATAAAGACGACCAAAGCGGCGACATAGACCAAGAGCTGGTCAATGAGTTAGTGGATTACGCCTTAGCTCACGGCGTGAATTATTTTGATACGTCGCCGGCATACTGCAAAGGCCGCTCGGAGACTGCCACCGGCATAGCGCTGAGCCGCCATCCCCGCGACAAATACTATATCGCCACCAAGCTGTCAAACTTTGACCCCTCTACCTGGAGCCGCGAGGCATCGATAGCCATGTATCGCGAGTCGATGCGATGCCTGCAGGTCGATTACATTGACTATATGTTGCTCCACGCCGTGGGCATGGGCAATGGCATGGAGGAGTTCAGAGCACGATATATTGACAATGGCATGCTCGATTTCCTGCTCGAAGAGCGCCGCGCCGGACGTATCCGCAACCTCGGCTTTTCATACCATGGCGATGTCAAGGTCTTTGACTATCTCCTTGAGCATCATGATGAGTATAAGTGGGATTTCGTGCAGATACAGCTCAATTACCTTGACTGGTCGTATGCCAAGGAAATCAACCCCATCAACACCAATGCCGAATATCTCTACGGCGAGCTGACCCGGCGCGGCATACCCGCCGTGGTCATGGAGCCCCTGCTGGGTGGCCGATTGTCGGCGCTGCCTGACAATATAGTCACACGCCTGCAGCAGCGCGAGCCGCAGCGCAGCGTGGCCTCGTGGGCCTTCCGCTTTGCCGGCAGCTTGCCCGGTGTATATACCGTGCTCAGCGGCATGACCTGTATGGAGCATCTGCAGGACAATCTGCGCTCCTTTGCGCCGCTGCAGCCCCTCACCGATGAGGACTTCGCCTTCCTCGAGGCCACAGCCGAGCTGATAATGCAGTTTGAGACCATTCACTGCAATGACTGCAAATACTGCATGCCTTGCCCCTACGGCCTGGATATCCCGGCTATCTTTACACACTATAACAAGTGCATCAACGAGGGCAATATCGCCACCGACACGCGCGACCCCGATTATGCTCGTGCCCGGCGAGCCTTCTTGGTGGGATATGACCGCTCAGTGCCCAAGCTGAGGCAGGCCTCTCACTGCATAGGCTGCGGCGAGTGTGTGCGCCATTGTCCGCAAAACATACGCATACCCGCCGAGATGCGACGCATTGACGCCTATGTCGAACGCTTAAAGACACGGCCGTCATGACCCTGTCTGACTACATAGCCATATTGCACGATGGCACCCACACCCTGGTGGTGGACCACGGCGACGAGGTCTTTACATACGATGGCCGCGGCGTCTCTGACCTCTATGACGTGTATCACAATCAGCCCGAGCTGCTACGTGGTGCCTATGTGGCCGACAAGGTCGTGGGCAAGGGCGCCGCGGCGTTGATGTGCCTCTCGGGCGTAAGACGCGTATATGCCGGCGTCATCAGCAGCGCCGCGCTGACCATGCTGCAGGGCTGCGGCGTGGCGGTGTCCTTTGGCGCGGAGGTGCCATATATCATCAATCGCACGGCCTCAGGTATGTGCCCACTCGAGATGCGATGCCGCGATTGCCACACCCCGCAAGAGTGTCTGCCTCAAATCAATATCTTTGTGGACCAGATGCGCGCCCAAGCAAAGTATAGAAACAATATGTAAACAACCATAAGACGACAATATACAATATGATAGCACAACCCAAACTATATTCGCTGCCATACACGCAGGCCCGGACCTACGTGGCCGCAGGCCTCTTTGTCATCGGCAACATCTTGCTGCCGCAGCTCTTTCACCTGGTGCCCGATGGCGGCAAGATATGGCTGCCGATATACTTCTTCACCCTCGTGGGCGCTTACAAATACGGCTGGCGCGTGGGGCTGCTCACGGCGCTGCTATCGCCATTGGTCAATTCGTGGCTTTTCGGCATGCCTGCGCCCGCGGTATTGCCGGCCATACTATTGAAATCCGTGCTCCTGGCCATCGCTGCCGGCGTGGTGTCGGCACGCAGTGGCAAGGTGACCCTCCTTACAACACTCCTTGTGGTGATCAGCTATCAAGCCTTAGGCACCTTGGGCGAGTGGATCATCACCTCAAGCGCCAACGTGGCCTTGCAAGATGCACGCATAGCCCTGCCGGGCATGCTCCTGCAGATATTCGGCGCCACTGCCCTGCTGAGGCTCTGGCGCAATTGACGCGTGTGTTGTCGGCTGCCTTCCCGGTCGCCGGTCGCAGAGGCTGCCTCAGTTGATGATGCCGGCTGCTTTTTGATATTCGAGGTATCGCAGGTATTTGTTGATGCGAGCCTCCACTTGCGTCTGTCGCGCTTGCTGCCAGATGGTCTGAGCTTCGAGGTAGTCAGAGAGCGTCTCCACCCCGGCCTCATATTGCCGGCGGCTGGAGCGCAGGTTCTCATCAGCTGATGCTACCGAGGCATCGGCTAATCGCAGCTCAAGAGCCGCCTCGTCGAGGTTGTTGACGCATTGCTGTATCTCGAGCGAGAGCATCTCGTAGGTGTCATCGCGCTCGGCGATAGCCTGAGCATACTGAGCTTTTGCAGCTTTGATTTTGTTGTAGCGATGCCCGAAGTCGTAGATAGGTATCGAGAGCTGCACGCCCACCAGCCACGAGCCCCCATCGATGAGCTTGCGGCCATTGAGCTTAGCGCCGTTGAAATAGCCGTATTGCCCCACGAGGCCTATCTGAGGCAGATAGTCGGCGCGAGCCATCGCAATCTTGTGGCGAGCGATGTCGGTCTGTCCTTGCAGCATCTGATATTCCGGGCGCTCAGCGATATCAGCCGTCGCCGTCGCCGTGTAGTCGCAGTCGGGCAGCGTGTTGGCCGTGGAGATAGAGTCAATGAGCGGCCTGCCGATGTAGTGGCAGAGGTTCATGGTGGCGAGCCTGAGGCCATTCTCTGCGCGGCGTAGCTGCAGCTCGCTGTCGTTGAGCTTGACTTGCACCTTCAGCACATCGTTTTGCGATTTCAGCCCGTGGCGCTTGGCGCTCTCCACCGTGCGCATCAGCTCGGAGAGCAGGGTGTTATAGGCCAGCGCCACTTCGCGCAGCTCGCGCGCCTTGACGGCGTCGGCATAGGCCTGCGACGTCTTTACTATTACCTCAGCCTCGGTGAGCCTCCGGCTCTGCAGCGCTATGGCGTGGCCCGTCTTGGCCATGCGGTATCCGGTGGATATTTTGCCGCCCATATATATAGGCTGCTCCAGCTTGATGCCGCCGCCGTATGCAAAGCCCAGCTCAAACTCAAGCGGCAGCTCCGGCATATAGGCCGACATACCATTGAAGTTGCCGCTGAGATCTTTCACCGGCAAGTCAAAAGGCCCCATGGAGTATGAGCCGTCGACGTCGGAGTATAGTGCCGTGCCGGTGACCGATATTGACGGGAAGAATTGACCTTTGATGCTCTTGATATTGAGCTCTGCCGCTTGCGATTGCAGGTCTGCCGCCCGCAGCAATTTGTTGTTGCGCTTGGCCATCGCTATGCACTCATCGAGGGTCAGTACTTCGGCGTGCAGCGGCATAGCTAAGGCCGCTATCGCGCACGCTATTATGATATAGGCTGTTTTGGCTGTTTTCATTGCTTGGAAGAGTGTGTGGTGGTTTCTTTGATGTTGAAGAACATGGCGTAGAGTATGGGCACAAACAGCAGCGTGGCAAAGGTGGAGAAGAGCAAGCCGCCCATGATGGTGGCTGCCATAGAGCCGAACATTGCGTCGCTCAGCAGCGGTATCATACCTAATATCGTGGTCAGCGACGCCATCATCACCGGTCGCATACGGCTCTCGGCGCTGGCAATGAGCGCCTCGCGAGGCGATACATCAGTGGCCATGCGGTCGTTAATCTCGTCCATCAGCACGATGCAATTCTTTATCATCATGCCCACGAGGCCGAGCGCGCCTACGATGGCGCAGAAGGTGAACGACTGCCGCGTGATAAGCATAGCGGCAACGATGCCGATAGCGAGCAGCGGTATGCAGCATATAATAATCAGAGGCTTGCGATAGCCTTTGAGCAGCATTATCAAGATGCCTATCATCAGTGCGATGCCCAAAGGCACGTTCTTGAACAAGTAATACATCGTCTGCGTGCTCGCATCATATTCGCCTTTCCATTGTATGTCATATCCGGCGGGCAGGTCTATGGCCTCGATGCGTGAGGCTATCGATTGGCGTGCTTTCTCTGTCTCCACGCCGGGGATGGGCGAGCACATCACCATCTGTGAGCGTTGGCCATTGTAGCGAGGCACCACGGGGTCGTCCCAGTGCACGTCGATGCCGTTGCTTACCTGCTTCATCGGTGTGGTGGCCATCACCTTGCTCACCAGGTCGCTGCGGTCAAGAGCGCCGGTCTTGGCCTTCAGCAGCGTCTCTTTGTCGAGGAGACCCCCCACGTTGGGCATCATCGCGAAGAGTGGCACATTCTCGAGATTGTCAATTGACGAGCCATCGGCATTGGCGCATTTCACATATATGGTGTTTTGATGCGAGCCGTCATAGTATGTGCCTATCGGTATGCCGCCGGCGGCTGAGAGCACCGAGGTGGAGATGTCTTGACGCGAGAGACCCGACCGCCGCGCTGCTGCCTGGTCATAGTTGATGTCGAGCACGGGCTGCGCCGGGTCATAGTCGCTCGTTATCAGGCACACGCGGTCTGACTGCCGCATTATCGCCTGGGCCGAGTCGGCGATAGTGTGCAGCACTGCCGGGTCAGGTCCCGTGATAAGCAGCTCTATGGGATATTTCTTGTACATGATGTTGTAGCGCTTGAGCTTAACGTATGCGTCGGGGTAGCGGCGCAAGAGCTCGCGCTGTATGTCGTCCATATTGCGTTCGAGCGCTTTAGCTGACTCAAAGGTGATAATAAGCTCGCCGTATGATAGAGATGGTGTGGCTATCGAGCGCACTAAGTTGTAACGTGCCGGCGTGCCACCGATGGCGGTGGTGATGTCGCGTATCTCCGGGCGCGTCTTTAGGTAGGCACTTATCTCGGCCAAGTCGCTCTCCACTTGAGTATAGTTGGTGCCTTCGGGCAGCTTGTACTCCATATATAGCTGGTCGTAAACCATATCGGGGAAAAAGCCGTGGCGCATATAGCCATAGCCCACGGCGCTGAGCGCCACGAGCACTATAGCCACGATGACCGACGCCACACGATGGCGCAAGCCATAGTCGAGGGCTTTGCGCAGATAGCGATATACGGCGCTGCTGCGCTCCTCCCCGGCTGCATTGCCTTTTGTGACTTTGAGCCACGAGTCTGCCATTAGCGGCACATGTACCAACGCCAGCACCCAGCTCAGCAGCAGCGAGACTGCCAGCACCACAAAGAGGTCGCGCACATATACGCCCGCCGTGTCAGGCGACAGAAATACCGGCAGGAAGGCGATGATGGCTATCAATGTGGCGCCTAATAGAGGCATCGCCGTGCGCCGGCCTATCGACGTGAGGGCTTCGCGCCGTGGCAATCCCTTTTTGAGGTCCACGAGAATGCCGTCAATGATGACGATGGCGTTATCTACCAGCATGCCCATTGCCAGAATAAACGATGCCAGAGACACACGCTGCATTGAGCCATCAGCCATGCCTAAGATGGAGAATGAGCCTATGACTATTATGATTAGGCTGATGCCGATTATCAGGCCGCTCTTAAAGCCCATGGTCAGCATCAGGATAGCCACCACGATAGCAACAGACTCTAACAGGTTGATAAAGAATGTGGAGAGTGCATCGGTGACGCGCTCGGGCTGGAAAAACACTTTGTGGTATTCGACGCCGGCCGGGAAGCGCTCCGCCTTAATCTGAGCCAAGCGCTGCTCCACCTCCTGCCCTACTTTCACGATATCGGAGCCGGAGGAGGCGGCGATGGCAAATCCCAGTGCCGGCTCGCCTTCATATTTGAGTGTGTTGCGGGCCGGCTCGGCATAGCCCTCTTCCACGCGTGCTATGTCGCACAGGCGCAATTGGTCATCTTCGTGGCCTTGGATTATCATAGAGCGTATCTGCTCCACGCTGCGAAATTTGTCGGTGACGTTGACACGCACGCGGTCGGTGCCGTTGTCATAATATCCGGCGTAATAGACCTCATTTTGTCCTTTGAGCGTAGATATCACCTCGAGCGGCGACACTCCCATTTGCGCCATGCGCTCCGGCAGCATCTCTATGTTGATACACTCTTGCCGCTCGCCATAGATGGTGACGCGCGCCACTCCCGGTATGTCGGTGATGCTGCGCTGTATCAGGCGTGCATAGTCGGTGAGCCGGCGTCGGTCAAGGCCATCGCCCGTGAGGGCATAAAACATACCATACACCAGGCCGAAGTCGTCTTGCACTATTACCGAGGTGCCCGTCGGCAGGGTGCGCTCCGTGTCAGAGGCTTTGCGCCGCAGCATATCCCAGCATTGCTCTATGTCATCGTCGGGCGTGGTGCGCTTCAGCTCCACTTGTATGATAGCCAGGTCATTATATGACCAGCTCGACACATTATCTACATCGCCGATGGTGCGTATAGCCTTTTCCAGAGGGTCGGTTACTTCAAGCTCCATCTCATGAGCCGATGCGCCCGGGCGTGTTGCCACTACCATGGCCATCTTGACCTTAATCTCCGGGTCTTCGAGTTTGCTCATATCGTAGGCGGCAAGCAAGCCCCCCACAAGGAGCACCATGATGATAAAGTATATCAGCTTTTTATTATCAAAAGCCCACTTGCCCGGGTCTATCATAGCAATCCTCCTACGTTGGTTTTAGATGTTTGGGGCTGAGGCTTCACCCTCTGCTTGTCAGCGAGGTGATGCACGCCTGCCGTGACTATGCTCTCGCCGCGACGGAGTCCGGTGGCAATGGTCGCCGTGCCATCAGTGTGGAGGCTCTCTACAGCTACCTGCCGCGCGTTGACGACGCTGTCGGTAGGGTTATATACCCATACATAGCTCTCGCCGTCGTTCTCAAAAAGGGCTGAGGCCGGTATGGCGATTGCCGCCGTATCGGCAGCCGCTGCCATAGATAGCGACACCATCACCGTCATGCCGGGCGACGGCTGTGGCTTCATATCATCGGGCACTGCGAGGCGCACATTGTATAGCTGATTGGCATTAGCCTTGGGCGCCGCGCTTATAAATCGCAAAGACACCTTGCGCCCCGGCAGCACATCAAACGTGGCTTCGTAGCCTGTGACTTGGTCAAGATTGAGATAAGTAGAGGCCGGGATGTTGATTTCAACCTCGGGGCGGCTCCCTGACACCACGGCCACCACCGGGGTGCCTGCCCCTACCACTGTCGGGGGGTCAAAGAAGCGGCGCTGCACATAGCCGTCAAATGGCGCGTATATGCGCGTGTCGGCCACCTGGTTGCGCGCGTTGTCATATTTGGCGGTGATTTGGCGCAGCCCGTAGCGTGCCTTGTCGTAGGCATCGGCGGTGACCACGCTGTCGCCATACATCGCTATCACGCGCTCGGCCTCGGCTTTTACTTTGAGGTATTCGGCTTCGGTGGCTTCGAGCTGCAAGCGATAGTCGCGAGGGTCTATCTCGGCTATCAGCTGGCCCTTGCGCACATGTGAGCCTTCATCTACATATACGCGTTGCAGCGTGCCGCTAACCTTAAATGCCATATTGACCTCGCGGGCCGCCTCTACGCGCCCCGGCAATTCTGATGACGATATGCTGCCGTTGCCGCCTATGGTGTATAGTATTACTGATTTGGGCGTATCATTGGCGGCCGTTTTTGATGAACCCTCTGAGCAGCCTGTCACAGAGGCGGATATCAGGAGTATTGTAGCAATAAGTGCGCTCGGATAGTATCGCATAGCAGATCTAATGTAAATAGTTGAGATAAAATGTTTTTGCAAAATTAGTAATTATTGCGCTAAGCAAGGAGTGCAATTAGTATATTTTATTGTACGATTTGTCATATTTTTTGCTGTTAGTTGTAATATTTGTATTAAATTTGTCGCTAACTAATACCTCACTAAAGAATAACAAACCAAAATGCCCGAAAGATTTAAGCACAATATCTACATACGCAGCATTAGCAGTCGCGATTTGCGCGACAGCCGTGCCATGGTCCACATTGAGCAAAACGGCATTTTATATTGCCGCGCAGGCAGCATCACACTCACCCTTGACGAGAAAGATTGGACACTGCAGGCCGGCGACTGCTACATTTATCCGGCCTTTTCTTATACCTATTTGAAGAACTTTTCCGACGATTTTGAAGGCTATGGCGCGATGGCCGATTTTGACTTTGTACTGGCGGCTGTATCTACGATTGACACCAAGAATTATGTCAACATTCGCTTTCAGCCCATTGTGCGCTTTACCGACGTGCAGCGCTGCCGTGTGGTCAGCCTCCTCGAGAATATCATCAGCCGCATCGCCACTGACACGCCCCTCAAATCGTTGGTGGTGACCTCGTTGGCCCAGGCTGCCTGTTGCGAGATTTTAGATGCTTATATCTCTAACTGTGCCGGCGGCGGCAAGCGCCAGAGCCGCAGTGATGTCATATTCCAAAATTTTATGCAGGCGCTGTATAAGCATTCGAGGGCGCATCGCGAGGTGGCTTACTATGCCGGCCTGCAATGCGTCACTCCCCGATACTTCACATCTTTGGTCAACAAGAAATCGGGGCGCACTCCGCTGCAGTGGATTGCGATGTTTGTGATATCTGAAGCCAAGCATCTGCTGACACACACCGATATGAGCATCAAGGAGATTGC
>JAEDNZ010000047.1 GCA_016302215.1 Muribaculaceae bacterium | reverse complement strand
TCGAGCCGGAGACGAGCATCAACACCGCTCCCCGCTCAGGCAAGTAAAAACACATTGTCAGCGCCACACCTGACGCTGCCATCAGCGCCATCAGCATAGCGCCCCTCACCCGGCGCTATGCTTTTTTATTAATAAATAGACTAATTGGAGCTTAGAGGGAGCACTCGGAGTTTTCGGAGGGCGCAGGTGGGCGTGGTGGCGCAGGTGGGGATTTTGCGGGGTGGGTTTTGAAAAGAGGCGATTTTTTGATACTTTTGCAGCGGAAATGTGTTATAGTATATATACTTTTTGACGAGATATGAGCGAGATAAGCATAGATAATCGGGGCGGGCGCGGCCTTAGCGTGGCGGCGTTGACGCTGCTTGCAGTGTCGGCCTTGCTGTTGTTGCCGTGGCTTGGCGAAACGTTTTTCAACAGCAAGGGCGAGCCTCGGGAGGCCATCGTGGCCGTGTCGATGCTGCAGAGCGGCGACTACATTTTGCCGGTGAACTATGGCGGCGACATCCCCTATAAGCCGCCGTTTATGGCGTGGATAATATCGGCGCTGGCGTGGCTGCTGAATGGCGGCGTAGTGACCGAGTATATCTCGCGGTTGCCGTCGGCGCTGGCGGCGATAGCTATGCTGTGGGGCGGCTTTGCGTGGGTGCGTCGCAGCCACGGCGACCGCTTTGCGCTGATGATGTCGCTGGTGACGCTGACGTCGGTGGAGGTGCTGCGCGCGGCAGTGGCATGCCGGCTTGATATGGTGCTCACGGCGTGTATGGTGAGCGCGCTGTATATGCTGTATGACCTGCGCGAGCGCGGCGGGCGCTATCGGAGTCTGCGCTATGGCGGGGTGATAGTGCTGCTGAGCTGCGCGGTGCTTACCAAAGGGCCTGTGGGCGCGTTGCTGCCGTGCTTGGCCTTCGGCATCTATAAGCTGCTGCGCGGCGATAATCTGCTTGCCACGGCGGGCAGCATGGCCGCGATAGCGGTGGCGGCGATGGTGGTGCCGGCCTGGTGGTACTACGCTGCATATCAGCGCGGCGGCGACGAGTTTTTTGACCTTGCGTGGGAGGAGAACATAGGGCGGCTGACGGGCACTATGTCGTACTCAAGTCACGAGAAGCCGTTTTACTACAACTTCGCGACCGTCATCATAGGCATGCTGCCATGGAGCGCCGTGGCGCTGTGTGCCCTGCCGTCGGCGCGCAGGCTGTGGCGTCAGCTTAGAGCACATAAGCTGAGGCCGGAGGCTCTGTTTGCCTTGACGGCGTTTGCCACGATATTTATCTTCTATTGCATTCCACACAGCAAGCGCAGTGTATATCTGCTGCCGTGCTATCCGTTTATGGCGTATGGAGTGACCACGCTGCTGCGGGCGGTGAGGCGGCGGCGCGCGCTGCGGGTGGGCGTGATGATAGCGGCAGTGGTAACGATAGCGGCGCCGATAGCAGTAGTGGCAGCGCAAGGGCGCACCATAGGACACATCGAGCCGGGGACACTGCAGTGGTGGCATTACCTGCTGTTGGCAGCGCCGATAGCCGTAGCGGTGGCATGGCTGATGCGTCGGCGTCATCATTTGGGCTATCTGATAGCTATGATGTGCGCGGTGGAGCTCAGCTACGTGTCGGTGGTGCAGCCGATGGTGCTCAACTCTCAGAGCGACAAGCCGCTGGTGCCTGTCATCGAGGCGGCGGCGCGGGGTGGCGTAATCTACTCTACGCCGGAGTGCGAGTCGCTACGCTACTACAGCATCAACTACTATTTGGGCGACCGCATGCGTCTGCTGCCCGACCTTGAGAGCGCGAAGGCGCTGCCTACGGGCGCGGTGGTACTCATCGCGCCGGCTAACAGCGACACCACGGGGATGGGGGCAAAATTTGACATGCAGCAGCTGACAGAGCGGTCGGGTGACTCGCGGCGGCCGATAATCCTTGCCCAAAAGCGACAATATTAGCCAAAACGGCAAAAAAATTAACACAAATACGCAAAAAACATTGCTATTGTAGCCACTAAATTTGCACATATTAATAAAAAGGCTTAACTTTGCACAGAATTATACAATAGTTATCAATCATCATAGTATGAAGAAAACATTACTTTTCGCAGCCCTTGCACTGGGTGCAATGTCTGCATCAGCTCAAGCTCTCGAGCAGCCCAAGTTCTTTGACAACTGGTCAATAGGTCTCGATGGTGGTGTTACCACCCCCCTCAAGCACGCAGCCTTCTTCGGTGACATGCGCGGCTTGGTAGGTCTCCACATCCAGAAACAAATCACTCCGGCATTTGCCCTCGGTGTAGAAGGCCAATTCGGCGTGAACACCTCATCATGGGTAAACCGTGTACACAGCACCACCGCGTTTGACAACTCATACGTAGGTATGTATGGTGCCGTAGATCTCGTAAACCTCTTCGGCGGCTACAAATGCGGCGGCCGTTTCTTCGGTCTCGAAGTTATCGCCGGTGCCGGCTGGGGCCACGAGTTCGTAAACCAGAACCACCAGCAGGGCGACCGTCAGGACTGGAACTACTTCATGACCACCGCCGGTCTGCGCTTCAACTTCAACGTAAGCAAGGCAGTGACCATCGCCCTGAAGCCTTACGTAGCATGGAATATGACCGATGGCAACCACTTCTTCAACGAAGGCCAGTGGGAGCAGACCTCATGCGCTTATGACAAGCACAACGCTACCTTCAACCTTCAGGCCAGCGTAAGCTACAACTTCGGCCCCGGCTTCACCTGTGTTAAGCCCTACAACCAGGCTGAGATTGACGCCCTCAACGGCCAGATCAACGACCTCCGCGCTCAGCTCGACGCTTGCCTCGCCGGCAACGCCGCATGGGAAGCTAAGGCAGCCGCTCTCGCAGCCGAGCTCGAGGCTTGCAAGAACCGCAAACCCGAAGTCGTCAAAGAAGCTGTCGTATCAAACAACCTCAACTCAGTGCGCTACGTCTTCTTCAAGGTTGGTCGCTCAACCATCACTCCCGACCAGGCTCCCAACGTAGAGATGATTGCCGCTTACCTCAAGAACCACCCCGAAGCTAAGGTCGTTATCAAGGGCTACGCTTCTCCCGAAGGCTCAATCGAGGTTAACACCCGTCTCGCTAACGAGCGCGCCGCTGCCGTTAAGGACTCACTGGTGAAGAAATACAAAATCAAAGCTGACCGCATCAGCGCTGAAGGCCAGGGCATCGGTAACATGTTCACCGAGGACTCTTGGAACCGCGTATCAATCTGCACCATCGAGGAATCGAAATAAACAGCAAAAGCACAATTAACAGCTAAATAACAGCGGCCACCCACGAGGCACATCGCTCTCGTGGGTGGCTTTCTTTCCCCCAATACCTAAACACACAAAATACACACACTATATGGACAACAACACCCTCGTAACCATCATCGGCTACGCCGCCAGCATCTGCATGGTGCTGGGCTACACGCCGCAAGCCTTCGCCACGATACGCACACGCCGCACTGACGACATCGCCATGCCCACATTTATCATGCTGGGGCTGGGGTCAGTGCTCTTTGTGGCACAGGGCATCTTTCTTGACAACATACCTATCATCATCACCAACGTGGTGGCCACAGTATGCTCGGTAATCATCTTCGGCATCAAAATTTACAACGACCACTTCAAAAAGAAGAAATAGCGCGGCGGGGGTGCGAAGGCGCAGCGATGCGCTCGGCGAGGTGAATATCAGCCGGGAGGCTGATTTTGCCTGTAAGGCAAAACCACGGCGGCCCAATCAGGGGGCGCTGTGCATTAGCCGGGGGTGAAGCCCTCGGTTGGCGCGGCAATTTTTATAAAGTCTGAAAGACGAGACCTCGCGCTGCAAGAGCAGCATTTATATTGCTGATTAGCACGCGATTATGGGGCGCATCAGCCGGGGCAAGGTGACGTCTTTCAGACTTTTTGCGTCGTTGCGGCTGTCCGAGGGCTGCGGCCGCCCCCGGCGGCCTTGCCCCCGGCTATTGCACAGCGAGCCTTTCAGGCTCGCCGTGGTGACGGCTTTCAGCCTGAAGTTAGCGGCGGCTCTTGGGCGGCGCAGTTGACGGCTCGGAGCACTCGGAGTACTCGGAGCACTCGGAGTACTCGGAGGGCTCTGCGGGCTTCGGCATAGTGGTCACGGAACGCTCGGCGGCGAGGCGGTGAGGGCGATACTTAGATTAGGGTATTGCGGCGATGGGGGATTTGTGGTAACTTTGCAGTCGCAATGCAAAGACTACAGCGACATACGCCTGCGATGAGGGCGATGGTGACATTGGTGCTGTGTGCTTTTGTGTATTTTTGCTGCAGCAACACGCTGTTTATCCACAGCCACAGGTATGACGGCAACACGATAGTGCACTCACACCCTTATCTGCCCTCGTCTCACCACAGCCACAGCGCCGCCGATTATGGCGCTATAGCGTGGTGCAACGCCGCTATGCTTGCTGTTAAGGCCGAGGCGTCATTGCAGCCTACTGTGCCTACGATGCCGATAGCGACAATAGCGACGGCTGTAGTCGTCCGGCAGGTATGTGCCGGCACCACGCATTATGCAGGGCGTGCTCCGCCGAGTGTGTGATTTACCCACATTTTATTCATTGATCGCCGTGGCCTCATGGTCAGCGGCGTAGCGCTATAGCCTGCTTGCTTGAAGCAAGGGGTATGGCCGCGTTATATATATATCACACTCTAAGGACATCAATTATTAGCAAACATAACAAATGACGAAATATATACTTGCGGCAGCATTGACGGCAATGCTGCCGGTGGCGGCGTATGCTGCCGCCACAGAGGCCGCCGTTGCCGCCGCCACAATGACAGACGCCAAGCCCGGCGATGCCAACCTCATAGGCCATGTGGTAGATGCCGAGACGGGCGACCATCTGCCCTACTATACCATCAAAATACTCGACACTGAATATATCACGGTGACCGACGCCACCGGTCACTACTCTTTCACCAACCTGGAGCCGGGGCGCTACAAGGTGGAGGCATCGTCAGTGGGCTACACGCCGCTGACGCGTGAGGTGGATATACGATTGGCCACTACCGCCGAGCTTAACTTTGACGTCAGCGCCGATGCCTTTATGCTGGAGCAGGTGGTGGTCACGGGCAGCAAGAGCGAGCAAAAACGGCGCAACAGCCCTGCACTGGTGAGCGTGGTCAACAGCAAGCTGTTCAACCTGGTCAATGCGTGCTCATTGGCCGACGGACTGAATTTTCAGCCGGGTGTGCGCGTGGAGAATGACTGCCAGAACTGCGGGTTCACACAGGTGCGCATCAATGGTCTTGACGGCCACTACTCGCAGATACTGATGAACTCGCGGCCGGTGTTTTCGGCGCTGGCCGGTGTGTATGGCCTGGAGCAGATACCTGCCAATATGATTGACAGGGTGGAGGTGATGCGCGGCGGTGGCTCGGCGCTGTTCGGGTCATCGGCCATCGGCGGCACGGTGAACATCATCACTCGCGACCCTATGAGCAACAGCGCCGAGGTGTCGCACACACTGATGTCAATAGGCATCAGCGGCGCTCTCGACAATAACACCACTCTCAACGCCTCAGTGGTTGGCGCCAACGGCAAGATAGGCGCTCTGCTATATGGGCAAAACCGCAATCGCAACGGCTATGACCACAACGGCGACGGCTTCACCGAAGTGGCGCAGCTCAAGACTCAGACCATAGGAGTGCGCGGCTATGCCCGGCCTACACAAAATCAGCGCCTCACCATAGAGTATCACGCCACACACGAATACAGGCGCGGCGGCGACCAGCTCGACGTGGAGCCGGACCGGGCGTGGGTTGCCGAGCAGGTGGAGCATAATATCAACTGCGGCGAGGCGTCATACGACCTATGGTCAGCCACTCGCGATGACCATCTCAACCTCTTTGGGGCAGTGCAGGGCATCAAGCGCAAGAGCTACTACGGCAGCGAGATGGACCCCAACGCCTACGGACGCACTACCGACCTTGTAGCCACGGCCGGGGCGCAGTGGACTCATAATTTTGCGCGGCTGCTGTTTATGCCGTCAGAGTTTATCGCGGGCGCCGAGTATTACTACAACTACCTCCACGATGTGACCTTGGGCTATGACCACGATGCACTGCAACGCGTCAACATATACAGCGGCTATTTGCAAAACGAGTGGCGCAATGACCGCTGGGGCTTTCTCCTCGGCGCACGCCTTGACAAGCACTCCATGATAAGCAATGTGATAGTGTCGCCGCGCGCCAATATCCGCTACAATCCGTCGCCGAACGTGAACCTGCGACTGTCATATTCGTCAGGCTTCCGTGCTCCGCAAGCCTATGACGAAGACTTCCACGTGGCGGTGGTAGGCGGCGAGCGCGTGGTGACGGTGCTTGCGCCCGACCTTAGAGAAGAGAGCAGCCACAGCATCAGCGCCTCGGCGGATTTCTATTTTCGGGTTGGCACGGTCAATGCCAACGTGATGATAGAGGGCTTTTACACAGACCTGAGCGATGTGTTTGCACTGCGGCGCTTGGAGGAGCTTGATGCTCAGGGCAATGCCGTGCTGGAGCGCTACAACGGCAGCGGCGCTCGCGTGGGGGGCATCAATGTGGAGGGCAAGGCCATCTTCACGCCTCGATGGCAGCTGCAAGCGGGAGTGACGTGGCAGCAGAGCCGCTATAAATCGCCGGAGGCATGGAGCGAAGACCCTGCGGTGGCACCGGTGACTCGCCTGTTTCGCACGCCTGATGTGTATGGTTACTTGACGCTGAACTGCGGCCTTACGCGCGGCCTTAGCGCCTCGGTCAGCGCCACCTACTCCGGGTCAATGCCGGTGCAGCACATGGCGGGTTCAGGCACTCCCGTTGACTGTGTGGTCAATACGCCGGCCTTTTTTGATGCGGGAGTCAAGCTGAGCTATGAGTTTAAGGTCTTCGGCACGGCCTGCATAGACACATCGATAGGCATCACTAACCTCTTTGGCAGCTATCAGAAGGACTTTGACAGCGGCTATCTGCGCGACTCGGGCTATATCTACGGGCCGTCGCTACCTCGGTCATTGACGGCCTCAGTCAAGGTGCATATCTAATCGCGAGCGGAGGAGGAGTGGTGGGGCGAGGGGTTGGGTTTGGGAGGCTTGGGACGGGTGTGGCGGTCGGGCACCTTATAGTGTATGGGGTCAAAGCCGTTGCCATACACGCCTTTGACGTGGGCGTAAGTGACGTAAGCGCCGGGGTCGATTGCCTTGACGATGCGGAAGATGTCCTTCTCGTCAGTGTGGCGGCACCACACGAGCATGAGTGTGCGCTGCTGCTTGGTCCAATATCCCTCGGCGGCGATGGTGGTGACGCCTCGGCCGGTCTCGTGAGTGAGGCGGTCAGATATCTCTTGCCAGCGGTCTGACAAGATGATAAACTGGATGGTCTGGCGCGGGGCGTTCATCACCATATCGGTGATGTATGAATAGATGAATATTGACACCCAGCCATATATGATGGTCTGGATACGCGCCTGTATGCGCGCATGGATGTCGCCCTCAAACGGCAAGAAGAAGGATAGCGCCACCAGCGACATATCCACCATCATCATGGTGCGGCCGACGCTGACGTGAGTTAGCTTATCCATGATAGCGGCAATGATGTCAGTTCCTCCGGCGGTGCCATGATGGTTAAAATATACGCCTATGCCTAGGCCGCAGAGCACGGCTCCGAGCGCCACACTCATGGTTGGGTCAGTGACGATGGGCTGGTGAGATGTGAAATAGCGCTCAATGGCGCCGATGAGCAGCGACAAGGTGGTAGCGCCGAAGATGGTGCGCACCACAAAGCGTCGCCCCAGGAGCCTGAAGCTGCAACAAAGGAGCAGCACATTGGTGACATACATTGCCACCGCTACGGGCACATAGCCACCGGTGGCGAAGTGGACGAGTGTACCAAAACCGGCCATTCCGCCGATGACCACTTCGTGGGGCAAGATGAAAGCCGTGAAGCCGATGGCATATATGGCCATGCCGAGCACTATCAGCAGATAGTCTTTCATGCGCTGCTATCTAAAATGAGGGGCAGCGTCAGCGGCAATGCCGAGACGCCGCCCCCACTCATTGGTTATACGGTATAAAACTTATAATCCGGCTATCAGAGATATTTGCTGAAGTCAGTGTTGCGCATATCGCCGGTGTCGTTGAAGGCGTTGTGGAATGCGAAAGCAGCCTTGAGCGAGTGAGGCGTCTGGCCGCCCTTGCCCATCTTGAGATAGTCAAGCAGGAGCTCGCGATACATGGGGTGAGCGCAGTTGTTGATAATCTCGTGAGCGCGCTCCACGGGGTCCTTGTGGCGCAGGTCAGCGATACCTTGGTCAGTGACGATGATATCGACGGAGTGCTCGCTATGGTCAGCGTGAGCCACCATAGGCACGATGTTGCTGATTAGGCCGCCTTTAGTGACTGAGGGGCAGCTGAAGATTGAGATGTAGGCGTTGCGAGTGAAGTCGCCAGAGCCTCCGATACCGTTCATCATCTTGGTGCCGAGGACGTGGGTGGAGTTTATGCCGCCGAAGATGTCGGCCTCGAGAGCGGTGTTCATGGCGATTACGCCTATGCGGCGAATTACCTCGGGATTGTTGGAGAGCTCGGCGGGGCGCATCAATATCTTGTCGTGGAAGAAGTCGAGGTTAGCAAAGAGCTCGGCCTCAGTCTTGTCAGAGAATGTCATAGAGCAGGTGCTGGCAAAGGTGCATTTGCCCTTCTTCATCAGCTCGAGGACGGCGTCTTGGACCACCTCGGTGTACATCTGGAAGGCTGGCAGCTCGGTGCTCTCGCCCAGGTCATATAGCACGGCATTTGCGACATTTCCAACGCCGGATTGCATGGGAAGGAACTCCTTGGGTAGGCGTCCTGACTTATACTCGCTGATGAGGAAGCGCACCACGTTAGAGCCGATTTGCTTTGACACCTCGTCAGGGGCAGAGAACTCCTTGACGCCGTCGTAAGAGTCCGTCTCCACGATGCCGATGACCTTGGCGGGGTCAACCTTGAGGACCGGCGAGCCGATGCGGTCAGAGGGCTTGTATATGTCAATGGCGGGGCGTCGCGGGGGGTCCTGAAGCATAATCACGTCGTGCATGCCGCGCAGGGAGTGAGGCAATTTCTTGTTGACCTCGACGATGATTTTCTTGGCGAGGTGAGCATAGGTGGGAATGCTGCCTACGCCTGTGCCGAGGATAATCTCGCCGTCAGGAGTGATGTCAGCGGCCTCGATGATAGCGATGTCGATAGGGCCATAGAAGCCGTAGCGCACTTCCTGAGCCATCTCAGAGAGGTGACGGTCAAAATAGTGCACATCGTGGCAGTTGATGCGTTTGCGCAGGTCGGGCACATTCTGATATGGAGCTCGCATATTGATAGCATTGCAGCGAGCGAGCGCACCATCGACGTGGTCGCTCGTAGATGCGCCGGTGAAGAGATTGACTTTGAAAGGCCGCCCGGCGAGGTGCTCGGCCTCAGCCTTAGCTGCGAGAGCCTCGGTTACGGCTTTCGGGGTGCCCGGGGCAGTAAATCCCGAGAGGCCTATTGTCATACCATTGCTGATAATTTCGGCTGCTTCTTGAGCCGTGATACGATTGAATGCCATTACGATAGAGTTTTGCTGAGAAATATCTGTGGTTTATGGTTAATTTAAGGTGAAATGTCGGCGGCATGTTGGGAGCAATGCCGAGTTTTTTGTATTTTTGCACAAAATTATGAAAACTTGCGATTAAGCACAAATATTTTCGATAAATAATGAACCCGGGAGACGATAAAAACGCCGAAAAGGCAAAACAACTATACATTGAGACCTACGGCTGCCAGATGAATGTAGCCGACTCAGAGGTGGTGGCGTCAATCATGGAGATGGCGGGCTACCGCGTCAGCGAGGATATCAACGGCGCCGACGCTGTGCTGCTCAACACCTGCTCAATCCGCGACAATGCCGAGCAGAAGATTATAGCACGGCTGCAATATCTGGCCTCACTGCGGCGCAAGCAGGGCCGCGGCCACAGGCTGATAGTGGGCGTGATAGGGTGCATGGCCGAGCGTGTGCGTCAGACGCTCATTGATGACCACGGCGTGGACATCGTGGCCGGCCCCGACTCATACCTTGACCTGCCGGCGCTCTTTGCGGCCGCCGAGGCCGGCGAGAAGGCCATCAACGTGGAGCTGAGCACCACCGAGACCTACCGCGAGGTGGTGCCCGTGCGCCTTGGGCCCAACCGCGTGAGCGGCTGGGTGAGCATCATGCGCGGCTGCAACAATTTCTGTTCATACTGCATCGTGCCCTACACCCGCGGCCGTGAGCGCAGCCGCCCCGCCGACAGCATCTTGCGCGAGGTGGCCGACCTGCGCGACCGTGGCTTTAAGGAAGTGACGCTGCTGGGCCAAAACGTCAACAGCTATCACTATGTGCCCGAGGACGGCAGCGAGGCCGATTCCATCGACTTCAGCATGCTGCTGAAGATGGTGGCCGAGACGGCGCCGCAGATGCGCGTGCGCTTCACCACCTCCCACCCCAAGGATATGTCAGACGAGACAATCGCCGTCATCGCCGCCACGCCCAATATCTGCCGCCACATACACCTGCCGGTGCAGTCAGGGAGCAACGCGGTGCTCAAGGCCATGAACCGCAAATACACGCGCGAGTGGTATCTCGGACGCATCGCCGCCATACGCAAGGCCATGCCTGACTGCGGCATCTCCACCGACCTCTTCACGGGCTTTCACTCAGAGAGCGAGGACGACTTTGAGCAGACCCTGTCGCTGATGCGCGAGGTGGGCTTTGATGCCTCATTTATGTTTAAATACTCCGAGCGACCGGGCACGCTGGCCTCACGCACCATGCCCGACAATGTGCCCGAGGCCGTCAAGATTGACAGACTCAACCGCATGATAGCGCTGCAGAACGAGCTGTCGTTAGCGTCAAACCGCGCCGACATAGGCAAGACCTTTGAGGTGCTGGTGGAGGGCGTGTCAAAGCGCAGCACCGCCCAGTTAGTGGGTCGCACCGAGCAAAACAAGACCTGCGTCTTTGACCGCGGCGCCCACCGCATAGGCGACTTTGTGAGGGTTCGCGTCACCGATGCCTCGTCAGCCACGCTTATCTGCGAAGCTATTGACTGAGCGCGGTGGCCGGCGATAGCGCCATAGGCAAGCATCACAAAAAAATGACCGGAGGGAGCGGCATCTGAGCTGACAGATGCGCTCCCTCCGGTGATACTTTCAGCGCTATGGATTACTGACGACCAGAGACAGCGACGCTGCGGTCAATCTTCATCACGAGGCCTTGGAGCACCTTGCCCGGGCCGAGCTCTACAAACTCGGTAGCGCCGTCGGCCACCATGGCCTTAACGCTCTGAGTCCAGCGTACGGGGGCGGTGAGCTGAGCCACGAGGTTAGCCTTGATTTCGTCAGGGCAAGTGTGAGGCTTGGCGTCAACATTCTGATATACGGGGCATACCGGGGCATGGAATGCGGTGCGCTCGATAGCTTCGGCGAGCTCGGCACGCGCAGGCTCCATGCAGGGTGAGTGGAAAGCGCCACCCACCTTGAGCTTGAGGGCACGCTTTGCACCGGCCTCGGTGGCAGCGGCGCAAGCAGCGTCGATAGCCTCCACCTCTCCGGATATCACAATCTGACCGGGGCAGTTATAGTTAGCACAAACCACCACGCCATCGATAGCGGCGCATATCTCCTCCACCTTCTCGTCGGGGAGGGCGATGATAGCAGCCATGGTGGAGGGCTTCATCTCGCAGGCTTTCTGCATAGCCATGGCACGCGCCGAGACGAGGCGCACACCGTCCTCAAAGCTGAGGGCGCCGGCGGCCACGAGAGCGGAGAACTCGCCGAGCGAGTGACCGGCCACCATGTCGGGGCGGAACTCGTCGCCGAGCGACTTTGCCAATATTACGGAGTGGAGGAAGATGGCGGGCTGAGTCACCTTAGTCTGACGCAGGTCTTCGTCGGTGCCCTCAAACATCAGGTCAGTGATGCGAAAGCCCAGGATTTCGTTAGCTTTTTCAAACATTGCGCGAGCCTCGGGGTTGTTGTCATAGAGGTCTTTGCCCATACCTACAAACTGGGCACCCTGGCCCGGGAATACAAATGCTTTCATTGTGGAATAATTTTTTCTAATTACAATTGTGGTGCAAAGTTACAAAAAATCGGCGAATTTTAGCTACCTTTGCAGCATTAACATCAACAAACACTACAAAAATAACCATGTGTGCATTATCATTTGTGCCGCTGTTTTTAGGTAATATACGCGGCTGGCAACTCATCATCATAGCGCTGCTGGTGCTGCTGCTCTTTGGCGGCAAAAAAATCCCCGAGCTGATGCG
>JAEDNZ010000046.1 GCA_016302215.1 Muribaculaceae bacterium | reverse complement strand
TCATATATTAGTGACTCAAGTTGCATTCTGTGTCGCGCAGCCTTTTGCCTATATAGCAATATTATACACATCACAAGCATCACTAATGCTATGACTATCAATGCAAATATTAACCGGTCTTTATTGTGTGCTTCCAATTCATCCAGGTATAATTTTTCGCTAAAGTCGCGGTCGGCAAGAGCTGCAGCCTGACTAAGTGATTTTTGCACCCTCTCGCGATGTATTGACAACATCTGCTTTATGTATGTGTAAGCTGAGTCTATCTCATTATAGTATTCCTTGATTTTATACCGCAAATATGCTATATTTTCATCATTAACACCTTCGGTAAATGATGCCGCCTTATAGAATAGCGGCATTGCCTCATCTACCATATCATTTGCATAATACGCTTGAAATACCAACAATAATTCATCTGAAGAATAATCACTATCATGCCAATATTGCTGTACTAATTGCGCATGCTTAAGTGACTCTTCGTTATTACCCAGATTTATACACGGCAAGATGTAAGCGCTGTGATACACGCCAATAAATACCGAATCTTCATCTAATACTTGATCAGCTATCGAATCCAATAATTCAATCGAGCGATGTGGTAAATCCATATAGTCATACGATGTTGCCATCTCCACTATAGCAAAAAGTTCATTGGTCTTCTTGCCGGCATTTCGGTAGGACTCAACCGCTATACGGCGATGTATTATTGAGCGCTCCATATTATATGACTTATAATACACATCGGCGAGCATCTCGTTGCTCTTGGCATAATATAAATCACTATTTAGAGCCTCGGCAAGGTGCTCGGCCTTGAGAAATTCCACCACTGCTGTACGAAAATCGCCGCTGTTGTTCATAACTACGCCTCTGTAGTAGTGGGCTTGCATCTCGTGGTCGCTACCTTCGCCATCGTAATACCGCACGGCCTGCACTATCAGCGAATCATCGCGCACATCGATATATGACTTATCCAGCGCTTTGCTCTGCAACAGGGCATACCAGGCCTTGTCGCCGCCGTCAAGCCGGGCCACATCAAGCGTTGACAGCAGCGCCAGCGCCGAGTCAGGCATCGAGTCAATCACCGCCTCAGCCCTCTCCAACGTGGACCCTGCGCCGCCGCATCCCGCCATCAGCGCCGTCATCACCATAGCCACCGCTATCATAATACGTCCCATCGTCTTGCGCTCCATATCATATAGTTTGAAATAGTTATCAATCATGTTCTGCCGGCCGACGGCTCTGCATCAGCGTGCTCACACCGCGCGCCGCGATGACCGCGATGCACGGATATGCCGGCGCCATCAAGCGCCCGTAATCGTCCATTGACCCTACAATAGTAATCAGCGCCATGCTCAGCGGCACAGTCACGAGCAGCAGATGCTCGCCCATGAGGCGCCGCCGGCGCACCATGGTGACAGCCACGGCCACGGCATACGCCACCACAATGAACAGCGCGGGCCACAACGGCAACGACACGGCCTCGGCCACACGCCGATAAGCCGAAGCCTCGCCCGAGGCCGCCATGCTGTTGGTGCAATAGGCAGCGGCATTATGCAGATAAGCTCGCAGCATCAGATCGCGGTGGCGACGGCTGCACTGCTGCATCTGTGAGTAATACTCAGGCAAGATGTCGGCAGCAATGGCAGCCTCCACCATGCGATAGCCCGTGGTGGTGTCAAAAGTGCCGTCGTTGGGGTCAAAGCCATTGTCGGCGACCACACGCTGCCACAGCGCCTTGACCTCCGGGTCAGTAATCTCTGATGGCTGCCACACGCCGTTGATGCCCATAATGATATTTGCATTGGAGATGGTGGCAAGCGTCATCGTGCGCACCCCGAGCAGGTCCTTCACCGCGCCGCTGTATAGCCAGCCGGCGCCGCCCACCGCCATCGTCACCACGAGCGCCACGCACGCCGGGCTGCGGCCCTGCCGGCTGCGCCACACCATATAACCCCACACAACAGCCATGATGGGTATCATAAACACAAACACGGGCTTGAGGAAGGTCAGCACCACGAGCAGCGCCGAGGCCGCCACAGCGTGGCGCCACTCACGCTCTCTATTAAATCGCAATATATGATATATCAAGAATATCATCACCGCCAGGCTCCACGCCTCGGCAAGCATACAATGGCAGTATTCATTGACACAGGGCGACAGGCCATAGAGCAGCGTTGCCGCCGCAGTGACCGCCATGCGCACACCCATCATACGGCATACACGCCACAGATAAGCTGCCGACACTATGAGCAAGGCCCACTGCAGCGTCATGAGCGCCGACTGCCACCATGAGCCACACACCACCTGCGTCACCTTCATAATCATAGGATACACCGGGGTGCGCCATATATCGGCAAGCCGGCTGAACACATGGTCAGCCGCCGCCATATAGCCCATACGGTCAGGTCCTCCGCCCAGCACACCCCAGTAGGCCCAGATATATCGGCTCGCCATATCTGCCATGCCATAAATGGCTATGACACACAGCACGGCCGCCAGCAGTCTATTTTCCTTCGTGATACTCATTTTCAGTGTTTACGCTCCAGATGGCGCTGCGGTCAGACTCGCCGCCAAGATATACATCTACGGCGGTCATGGCGGTGAGCATAGAGTGGTCCATATTGTTGTATCGATGCTGGCCGTTGCGCCCTATGCAATAGAGGTTGGGCACACTGTCGAGCCAGCGCCTCAGCTCAGGCAGCTTATAATAAGCACCGTGATAAGCCGGATAGGCTTTAGGCATATTGATGCGCACGGCATCAATCACCTCGTCAGGCTTCAGCAGGCCTATGCGCGAGAGCTCATCTACAGCCATCGCCATAAAGGCGGCATCGCTCATAGTCCATAGCTCATCGCCCTCGCTGCAGAAATACTCCAGGCCGAGCCATGTGGTGTCAGCCGGCGATGCCACCATATATGGCGACCAATTATTGAACACCTGCAAGCGCCCTACCCTCACGTCGCGCTCCTGCACGTAGATCCAATTGTCAGGCAAGACGCAGCGGCCTCTGACAAGCAAGCCCACGGTGATGAAATCGCGATACGGCAGCTCGCGCGCTATGGCTCTCACGCTCGGAGGCACCGCCTCGCTGTTAAAGGCCGCCACCAGCTCATTCAAAGGCATGGAGGAGAACACCGCATCGGCCTCGATGCGCCGACGGCTACCGTCAGCCATAGTGACCGTGACGGCGCTTACCGAGCCTTCGCGCAGATGTATGCCGCTGACGCGAGCGCCGAATAGTATCTCGCCGCCGCGCTCAGCTATCTCATCGGCCACGCGCTGCCACATCTGCCCCGGACCATACTTGGGGTAATCAAACTCCTCGATGAGCGAGGTCTCTACGGTGCGCGGCCGGCGATGCACCGCCTTTGCCAGCATGTCGCGCACGATGGCCGTGATTGACAACCCCTTGACGCGCTGAGCGCCCCAGTCTGCGCCGAGCTGCGACGGATGCAGCCCCCACACCTTGCGCGTGTAGTCCTCAAAAAACATACTGTAGAGCGGCCGCCCGAAACGATTGATATAGAAATCCTCAAGCGAGCGCTCAGGGCGCTTTGACACACATGCGGCCAAATAGCCAAAGCCGGCGGCAAAAGTGCGCCTGAGGCCCAGACGCGCAAATGTCTGCCGCCGCAGCGATATAGGATAATCAAAAAATTTGCGCAAGAAATATATGCGCGAGAGACGGCTGCGGCGCAGCATCACATCATCGGCAGCGTCAGGGTCAGCACCGTCAGCCTGGCGAGGCAGCATCTCGGCCCAGCGGTTCTTCACGCGCTCGCTCTTGCTGAAAAAGCGGTGGCCGCCGATGTCGATGCGATTGCCCTTATACTCAACCGTCTGCGATAATCCGCCCACGCGCGCTGACGCCTCCGCCACAATCACTCGCAGCGGCATATCGCCCTTGCGCCGCAATAGCTCTTGCGCCGCCGTCAGCCCCGCAGGCCCTGCCCCTATGACTATAATGGTATCCATCAGCCGTAAATTCTGTCAGTTTTAGGCAAAGATACAACATTTCAGCCAAAGGCGCAACACCTCTTCGCCATAATACATCTCGGCGTCAGAGCGCCAACAAAGCCACTCGATAAGTGGCAAAGGCCACGAGCCACGCCACCGACGTGTTATACACCACGCTGAAGGCCGCCCATCGCCACGAGCCGGTCTCGCGCGCTATGGCGGTGACGGTAGCCATACACGGGCAATACAGCAGCAAGAACACCATCATGCTCAATGCCGATGCCGGAGTGAAGTCAGGCTTGCCGGTCTCGGGACGCGGCTCCGTAAGGCGGCTGCTCAGGCTCGCAGCCTCTACATCTTCGTCGCCGGCATATAGCACGCCGAGTGTAGAGACCACTATCTCCTTGGCGGGAATACCGGCGATAGCGGCAACCGTGCCTCGCCATGTAAAGCCCAGCGGCTCCATAGCGGGATTGACAGCCTTGCCCATCATCTCCAGGTAAGAATCATTGTCGTCACTGTCGTGGCTGCTGAGCGGGAAGTAGTTGAGCGCCCACACCACTATTGATGCCAGCAAGATGATGCCTCCCATCTTTTTGAGATACTGCTCGCCCTTGGCCCACGTGTGGCGCACCGAGGCCTTGAGCGTGGGTATGCGATAAGGCGGCAGCTCCATGACAAAGGGTGTCTCGTCTTTCTTGAACAGGAAGCGACGCAGCAGACGCGCCGTGACCACCGCCACTACGATGCCACCGAAATATAGCCCCATAAACGCCAATGCGGCATGGCTGTAAAAGAACGTGGTGACCAAGAGCACATAGATGGGCAGACGCGCCGAGCACGACATAAACGGATTGATAAGAATGGTGATGATGCGCGACGACCGACTCTCGATGGTGCGCGAGGCCATCACCGCCGGCACATTGCAGCCAAAGCCCATGACCAGCGGTATGAACGACTTGCCGTGAAGGCCCACCTTGTGCATCACCTTGTCCATAATGAAGGCGGCTCGCGACATATAGCCCGAGTCCTCCATAAACGAGATGCAGAAGTACAAGATGAGAATGTTAGGCAAGAACACTATGACGCCTCCGACACCGCCTATGATGCCATCGACGATGAGGTCCTTGACCGGACCCTCCGGCAAGGCCTCGCGAGCCACGCCGGAGAACCACCCCACGAGTGAGTCAATCCAATCCATCGGGTATTGCCCGAAGAAGAATGTAGCCCAAAAGATGAAAAACATTATCAGGAAAAACAGCGGGAAGCCCACCATCCTGTTGGTCACGAGAGCATCTATGCGATGCGTGGTGGCGTGAGTCTTTTTCTTACCCTCGGTGAAAGTCTCGGCAAGCGCGCCAGCAATGAAGCCGTACTTCTCGGCGGCAATGATTGACGACACATCCTCGTCATGCACGCTCTCAATGCGCCGGCGCAGCCGGTCGCGCAGCATAGTCATTTCGGCATAGCCTTGTGCATGGCTCACGATAGCCTCCACCTCGCTGTCGCGCTCCAAAAATTTGATAGCCAGATATCGAGGCGAGAAATGATGCTCCAGCTTAGGGTCGGCCTTGAAAGCATCGACGAGACGGCGCAGCGCCACCTCAATCTCAGAGCCGAGGTTGACGTGAATATGCCTTACGGTGCGCTCCGTGCCTTCATATACGGCGATAATAGTATCGAAGAGCTTATCCACGCCCTCGCCGGTCTTGGATACCACCGGCACCATAGGCACGCCTATCATAGCGCCCAGCGAGTCAATGTCGAGCTTGGCGCCCGAGGCCCGCAGCTCATCATACATATTCAGAGCCATGACCATCGAGCGGTCCATATCTATCAATTCGGTGGTAAGATATAAATTACGCTCAATATTGGAAGCATCGACCACGTTGATGATCACATCGGGGGTGTAGTCGCGCAGATAGCGCCGCACATACAGCTCCTCAGGCGAATATGCCGAGAGCGAATATGTGCCCGGCAAATCCACGATGTTGAACTTATAGCCGGCGTGCTCAAAATGCCCGGTCTTGAAATCAACGGTGACGCCACTGTAATTGCCCACATGCTCGCGCGCTCCCGATGCGACATTGAACAGCGACGTCTTGCCGCAATTCGGGTTGCCGATAAGCGCCACATTTATGATATGATGCTCGCGGTCAGCGCGCGCCGCATGGCTGATGGAGCAGCCTACCGCCGCATTGTCAGAGAGCGTGTCGGCCACCGCTACGGGCTGCGACTCGGCAGCATCGACCGGCGCTATGGCGGCAGCTTCGGCATCATCAGCTTTCACCACCTCTATCATATCAGCCTCGGAGGTGCGCAGCGACACCTCATATCCCATCAATGAGTATTTTATGGGGTCCTTGAGCGGAGCGTGGAGTAAGACGGTGAGTCTGCGGCCTTTGACAAAGCCCATCTCTATGACACGCTTACGGAAAGCTCCGTGGCCCAGTATTTTGACTATTATGGCGGTATCGCCTGTGTGCAGCTCGGATAAGCGCATAGTATATGTATTAGCTATGTATTACAAAAACAAACGCAAAGTTACAAAAAATACGTAATCGGCAAGCAGCTTTATTTATAATTATTCTAAATTATAGCTCTGCCGGGCCAATTAGGCCGATTAGCCCACAAACCAAGAGGGCGCCATGCCAAAGCACAGCGCCCTCGAGCGATGAAGTTATATCCTGAAAGACGGTTTATTCCTGGTCAGGATCTACGCCCCACTGCTGACGAGCGAGACGGCGATAGTTGTTGTAACGCCACTGGGCGTTAGCCTTGGCGGCAGCAAAGAGCTCGGCAGCCTCGGCGGGATATTGCTTGAGCACTGAAGCGTAGCGCACCTCGCCTTTGAGGAAGTCCTCAAACTTATCCCAGTCAGGTTCTTTGCTGTCGAGGGTGAAGGGATTCTTGCCTTCTGCCTCGAGGGCGGGGTTGTAACGCCACAGATGCCAGTAGCCACATTCTACGGCGCGCGCCTCCTCTTGCTGCGACTTGCCCATACCGGCCTTCAAGCCGTGGTTGATACAGGGAGCATAGGCGATGATGATAGATGGGCCGTCATAAGCCTCAGCCTCGCGGATAGCCTTGAGGGTCTGAGCGTTGTCGGCACCCATAGCTATCTGGGCGCAATATACATATCCGTAGGTCGAGGCGATGAGGCCGAGGTCTTTCTTGCGCACGCGCTTGCCGGCAGCTGCAAACTTGGCGATAGCGCCGACGGGCGTAGCCTTAGAAGCCTGGCCACCGGTGTTAGAGTAAACCTCGGTATCTACAACGATCACATTGACGTTCTTACCCGAAGCGAGCACGTGGTCAAGACCGCCGAAGCCGATATCATAAGCGGCACCATCGCCGGCGATAATCCATTGCGAACGAGCTACGAGATAGCCTTTCAGCTCAAGTATGGCCTTGCAGAGGTCGCAGCCACAAGCCTCGCACAGAGGCACGAGCTTGTCAGCCACCTCACGGGTGACGCCGGCGCTGTGACGATTGTCAAGCCATTGCTGAGCGAGGGCTTTGATCTCATCGCTGCAGCAGTCGCAGGTGAGCGCTTTCTGCATGAGGTCAGCCACACGATTTTGGATCTTCTCGGTAGCTATCTTCATGCCGAGGCCAAATTCGGCAAAGTCCTCAAAGAGCGAGTTAGCCCATGCGGGACCATGGCCGGCAGCATCAGTGGTGTAAGGTGTCGAGGGCACCGAACCGGAGTATATTGAAGAGCAACCGGTAGCGTTAGCCACCATCTCGTGGTCGCCGAAGAGCTGGCTGATGAGCTTGACATAAGGAGTCTCGCCGCAGCCCGAGCAAGCGCCGGAGAATTCAAAGTAAGGAGTAGCAAACTGGCTGTTCTTGACATTCTGCTGCACGTCAACGAGAGCTTGCTTTGAAGCGACGTGGTCAGTGCAGAAATCCCATTGCTTCTGGACGTCAAGCTGCGTCTCGAGGGGCTTCATGGCGAGAGCCTTCACGCCTTTCTTGCCGGGGCATACATCGACGCAGTTGCCACAGCCGAGACAGTCGAGCACATCTACGGCCTGAACGAAGTGCATACCGGCAAAGGTCTTACCGATAGCCGGGAGGGCCTGCTCGGCGGCAAACGGAGCGGCTGCCATCTCATCAGCATCAAGCACGAACGGACGGATAGCAGCGTGGGGGCAAACGTAGGCACACTTGTTGCACTGAATACAGTTGGCAGCATCCCATTCGGGCACGAAAGCTGCAACGCCGCGCTTCTCATATTTAGCGGTGCCTTGCTGCCAGGTGCCGTCGGGGATAGCCTCAAAGTGTGACACCTTGAGGAGGTCGCCATCTTGAGCGTTGATGGGGCGCACGATGTCGTTGATGAAAGCGGGGTCATTGTTGGCCACAGCAGCATCATCAGCAAGCGTAGCCCATGCGGGGTCAACGGTGAGCTGCTTGAACTCTCCACCGCGGTCAACGGCTGCATAGTTCTTATCCACCACATCCTGGCCCTTCTTGCCATAGCTCTTGACAATGAATTTCTTCATCTGCTCTACGGCGAGCTCTACGGGGATTACACCGGTGATGCGGAAGAAAGCGCTCTGGAGGATAGTGTTGGTGCGGTTGCCGAGACCTATTTCCTGGGCTATCTTGGTAGCGTTGATGTAATATACTGAGATGTTGTGCTCGGCAAAGTAGCGCTTAACCTTAGCGGGCAGGTTCTTGGCGAGCTCCTCGCCCTCCCAAATGGTGTTGAGAAGGAATGTGCCGCCATCACGCAGACCGCGCGTTACATCGTACATGTGCAGGTAAGCCTGAACATGGCAAGCAACGAAGTTGGGCGTATTGACCAGATAAGTAGAGCGTATAGGCTCATCGCCGAAACGCAGGTGAGAGCACGTGAAGCCGCCCGACTTCTTGGAGTCGTAGGCAAAGTAAGCCTGGCAATACTTGTTGGTATTGTCGCCGATGATTTTGACGGAGTTTTTGTTAGCACCAACAGTGCCGTCAGCGCCGAGACCATAGAACTTAGCTTCGAATATCGTCTCGCCACCTAAAGCCATCTCCTCCTTAGCGGGGAGAGAGGTGAAAGTGACATCGTCGATGATACCCACGGTGAAGTGGTCCTTGGGCTGGGGCAGAGCGAGGTTCTCATACACGCTGATAACCATAGCCGGGGTGGTGTCCTTAGAAGCGAGACCATAGCGGCCACCCACGATCAGCGGGGCATCGGCCTTGCCATAGAATGCCTCTTTGACATCGAGGTAGAGGGGCTCGGCATTAGCGCCCGGCTCTTTGGTGCGGTCAAGCACGGCGATACGCTTGACAGTGGCGGGGATAGCCTTGAGGAAATGCTTGACAGAGAAGGGGCGATAGAGATGCACTGCTACCAATCCCACTTTCTCGCCGCGGGCCACGAGATAGTCGATAGCCTCTTGAGCGGCCTGGGTTACCGAACCCATAGCGATGATTACGCGGTCAGCATCAGCAGCACCATAGTAGTTGAAGAGGTGATACTCGCGGCCGGTGATAGCCGAAATCTTGGCCATATAATCCTCCACGATATCGGGCACAGCCTCATAGTGGGCATTGCAAGCCTCGCGATGCTGGAAGAATACGTCGCCATTCTCAGCCATACCGCGAGCTACGGGAGCCTCGGGGGTGAGAGCGCGGCTGCGGAAGCGAGCCAGGGCTTCGCGATCAAGGAGCGGAGCGAGGTCGTCCTGCTCGAGCATCTCGATTTTTTGTATCTCGTGAGAGGTGCGGAAGCCGTCAAAGAAGTTGACAAAAGGCACGCTCGACTTGATGGTAGAGAGGTGAGCCACACCGGCGAGATCCATAACCTCCTGCACGGAGCCTTCGGCGAGCATGGCGAAACCGGTCTGACGCACTGACATCACATCTTGATGGTCACCAAAGATGGAGAGCGCATGAGAGGCGATAGTACGCGCCGAGACGTGGAATACGGTGGGCAGCAGCTCACCGGCGATTTTGTACATATTAGGAATCATCAGCAACAAGCCTTGCGAAGCGGTGTAGGTGGTGGTAAGCGCACCGGCTTGAAGCGAGCCATGCACGGCACCGGCAGCACCGCCTTCCGACTGCATTTCCTGCACAAGGACAGTTTCACCGAAGATGTTTTTGCGACCGGCAGCAGCCCACTCATCTACATATTCAGCCATAGTAGATGACGGTGTGATGGGATAGATAGCAGCCACCTCAGAGAACATATAGCTCACGTGAGCGGCAGCTTGGTTACCATCACAGGTCAAGAATTTTTTTTCTTTACTCATAACTTAATGTAATGGAGAATTATAATACTTGTATTGTCTTTGTTAGCAATAAAACATTTCAGGCCACGGCCTACGACAAAAAAACTATCATAGCGGCGGTGAAATTACGGGGCAAAGGTACGAAAAAAAGCGCAATTATTCAAGCCAAAAAAGCCTAATAAGGGCGCAATAAGACTAATAAGGCCGACGAAGCCCTTATGAGCATCGTCAGCCTTACTATTATGTGTCGGTATGAGATATATCGATTTAGGGGATATCGGTGATTTCCTCGTAATCATCGGCGAGCTCCTCGGGGTCGTAGCCTTCGCTGCCGTAGAATTCGGTATCATCATCGAAGTCGTTGAGAGTAGCCGTGTTGGCCACCTTGGCATCCATCTTGGCATCGAACTCCTGCATATCGATATGCTGAGCGGGGGCATTACCGATGGCGAGGGTGCACAGTGGGTCTTGCAAGGTGCGGCCGGTGATGATTTGCTTGAGCTCAATAAAGAGAGCACGATCTGTGAAGTAGTCAAAGACAAACAGCAGTTTCTGACCCTCATCATCGATGAGCTCCTCGAGGGTAGTGTCTTCCATCAGGTATATGTCAGTATCCGAGTCTGAGCCCATATCCTCAGAGGTGATTTCTTTTTCCTTTTCCCAATCATCATCGCAGATGAAGAAAGAAGACATATCGTTTTTGTCCATCTTAGTAGCTTCGCAGATAGCGTTTTTGAAGACTAAGAATGTGGCACGCGCATCAATCTGTATTTCACGCCTGAAATTATCGACTTCGTCTGATACAATGCGAAAATTAAAGACCATACGTTATCTATGTTTTAGTGTTGTTTTTTTGTTTTGTAGAATTACACCGCGAAGATAGCAAATAACCGATTAATAATGCAAATAAAAATGCAAAGAAATTTCAACGAAAGCATAAAAAAGGCTCAAAGCGGCGTTAACGCTGGCCGAAAAGAGGCCAAGAGCCGCCTCCGGCGCGAAAAACAGCCACCCGGCTCGCATACTCGCAAAGCCGGGTGGCAGATGTTAATCAGTATCGATTATATCAGACAGATAAAGATTGTAATGTAATTATTTTGTGAGAAAACTAATCTTTATTCGAAAGAAACAGAGCCATCAGCATTGATGGTGAAAGTAGCGCTCAGTGATGCAGAGTGGCGGTCAAGCCATTCGCCCAATCGAGCGCCATCCATACCTGTAATGCTTGTGCCACCCTTAGGAGTCTCTGCCCATACCTTAGTGCCGACTTTTGTCGTAGCATAAGGGATAGCCGAGAGAGTGTATTTAGCCGAAGCATCGTAACCCTCTTTAGGCTTGGCCGACACCTTCACGGTGATGGTGGCCGGATAAGTATCAATGGTCATCGTCTTATCAAAAGCGAGGGTGATTGGAGCGACAGCGGCACCACCTACCGATGGCATTTTGAGCACCTCAGCGTATTTAGCGTGAGTGGTGGCATTGCAGTTGCTTGCGGTGAGTACTTCGTCTTTAGTATTTCCATTGGGGTCGGTGATTGACACGGTGATGTCAGCGCAATCCATAAACGATTGGCTCACACCCAAAGCCCATGTAAACGTACCGGCATCCTTGCCGGGCACATCGGGTTCATCGGGATCGGGATCATCATTGCCGCAAGACGTGGTGAGAGCCACGGCGGCAAAAGCCATAATGGCATACTTGAGTAAGTTTTTCATTTGCTTAAAAATTAGTTTATGTTGATTTTTCCTGCCGCAAAGTTACCACAAGACGCCATTTGGTGCAAACAATCGCAATATACAAATCAATTTACATTTCCCTAAACAGCTAAAACTAAAATGGTTATAATCCGTCAAGCATTAAGTGTGCAGTCGGGACAGTCGGTGGACATATTTTCCCTTGTCATCAATAACTCTAAATAAAATGCAATAAAACCAAATAAATTTTGAATATTTAAAATATTGTGACCAGAAGAAGCGCATGCTCATATCGCTGCTGACCAACGATATGGACTTCGACCCGGACGAAATCATAGCCATCTACCGCAAGCGCCGGGAGATATAGCTGCTGTTCAAACAAATGAAGCAAAACTTTCCGCTGAAATACTTCTACGGCGAGAGCGCCAATGCCATCA
>JAEDNZ010000224.1 GCA_016302215.1 Muribaculaceae bacterium | reverse complement strand
TGGAAATTCGGCCCCGTGTGGGACTTTGGCAACGCCTTCACCCACAGCAAGTCGTCATTTATCGCGCAAGACCGCGTGTGGCACCAGGTGTGGATAGGCGAGATGTGCAAATTCCCCGAGTTTATGGACGTCGTCAAAGACGAATACCAAAAGTTTCTTGACAACGACGGCCTCGCCCGCATCGTGGCTTACGTCGATGAGCTGGCAGCCAAAATTACGGCCGCCACACTCTCTGACTATGAGCGCTGGCCGCAGTATGGCACACAGTATGAAGTGACCAAGGCCGGCACCGTGAAGCAGTGCTTGCAGCGCGGCGTCAATTGGCTCAATCAGCAGTGGGGCATCACCCCTGCCGTTGATGATATCGAGGTGTATTTCTATGACGAGGCTGAGACGCCCTGGGACCCCGTATATGCATTCACCTGGGACCGCGGCGCCGACAATAAGACCCACCTGGGCGACTGGCCCGGCTCGCTGATGGAGGCCACAGACCTCACTGTCGAGGGCCACAAGGTGTGGACCATCAAAGTCGCGCCCGAAGAGCCCTACAGCGGCGACCTCGGATTGATATTTAGCAACGGCCAGTCAGGCGTGGAGCTCGGCAACCAGACCGATGACCTCGTGTATTCGCCCGGAGGCTTATACAACCGCCAAGGCCTGTCGCCGAAGTCGTTTGACGGCGTGGTTGCCGTTGAGGCCACAGCGCCCATGACCATCGCCGTGCGCAATGGTGCCCTCGTCATTGACGCTGCCGCCGCCACCGCTGTCGATGTGGTGCGCATTGATGGCACTATCACTCGTCTCAACGTGCCGGCCGGCACTTCGAGCCACAATCTGCCCCGCGGCTTCTATATCGTGGCCGGGCGCAAGGTGGTGCTCTGACTTTGACAATCTGATTAATACCATTGATAATGAGTGGCGGCGCTACATGCCGCAATGCCGCGCCGCCACTCATATATATACAGCATAGTACACTACTGATTGTAATCTAATTATCTACTTACTCACTTATCCATCAATTACAATGCAAAAGATTATTTTAGTGTCGCTGATGGTCCTCTCCGCCGCTCTCTCGGCCGTGGCTGTTGACCCGTCAGGCTCTTTGCCGGTAATGTATATCACTACCGAAAACGGCACGGCCGTCACATCAAAAGAGGTCGAGGTCAATGCCACTTGCTATATTGATGCTATGGGGCAGACGGTTTCCGGCACCACGGGCAGCGCTGATGCACCGCTGACGATGACCATCGCCGGCCGTGGCAACTACTCATGGACAGGCTTTGAAAAGAAGCCCTACAAAATCAAATTTCCCTCCAAGCCCGACCTTATGGGCCTGCCCAAGCACAAAAACTTTGCGCTGATGGCCGCTGCCGACGACAATCTCGGCTACCTGCGCAATGTCGCCGGCTTTTATCTCAGCCGCCTCTTAGGCCTCGAATGGACACCTAACGATATCCCCATCGAAGTGGTGCTCAACGGCGACTATATCGGCGTGTATTTCCTCACCGAGACTATCAAGGTAGATACTAAACGCGTCAATGTCACCAAGCAGGCCGACCAGGCTACTACCGACGTAGATGGCGGCTGGCTCGTGGAGATTGACAACTATGACACCGACCCGCATGTCACTGTCGCTGAGGGCCTCAACGGCTCATATCGCGATGGCAGCGGCAAACCTTACAACATCTGGTTCACGTACAAATCGCCCGAGGTGCTGTCGTCGGAGCAAAACGACTACCTCTCGTCGCAGATGTCAACCATCAATAACCTCATCTACGCCACCGACAAGAGCACATGCGCATGGGCTGACTATGTTGACCTCGACCAGGCCGCTCGATATTTCCTGGTGCAGGAGCTGATGGACGACTATGAGTCATATCACGGCTCGTGTTACCTCCACCGCGAGCGCGGCGAGAGCGAGAAATGGAAATTCGGCCCGGTGTGGGACTTCGGCAGCGCGCTTATGAACGACTCCAAGCCCTCCACTATCGCCGGTGACCGCACTTGGCATCAGGTATGGATAGCCGAGATGATGAAATTCCCGGCTTTCAAGGCCGCCGTCAAGAAGGTGTGGGCTGAGTTTGCCGCCGCACACTCGATTGACGAAATCAAGACATACATCAACGAGCAAGCCAATAAGATAGCCACGGCTATGCCGCGCGACCACCAGCGCTGGCCTAATTATGGCACTGACAATGAGGCTTCATGCGCCTCCGCGCTCATCTCGCGCCTCACCTCGTGCTATAACTGGTGCGCCTCAACGTACAGCACCTCGGCATCGGGCTACACCTACTCTGTGCTCGGTAACTTCTCCGGCAGCTGGGAAGGTGGCGCGACGGCCATGACTCTCGGCGCTGACGGCCTGTGGCGATGCACCATCACCCCGTCACAGGCTTCCGGCGAGTTCGG
>JAEDNZ010000223.1 GCA_016302215.1 Muribaculaceae bacterium | reverse complement strand
AACCTCGCCCTGAGAGTCACCAAGGCTGACCACGAGGACGTCTGGACCGTGTTCGGCCGTGGCGTACTACACCTCTCCGTGCTCATTGAGACCATGCGCCGCGAGGGCTACGAGCTGCAAGTAGGCCAGCCGCAGGTCATCATCAAAGAAATTGACGGCCGCAAGTGCGAGCCCATAGAGCTCCTCACCATCAATGTCACCGAGGAATACTCCTCCAAAATCATCGATATGGTCACCCGCCGCAAGGGCGAGATGGTGTCAATGGCAGCGCAGAATGACCGCGTGCACATGGAGTTCAACATACCCTCGCGCGGCATCATTGGCCTGCGCAACAACGTGCTCACCGCCTCGGCCGGCGAGGCCATCATGGCTCACCGCTTCCTCGAATACCAGCCCTGGAAGGGCGACATCGAGCGCCGCACCAACGGCTCGCTCATAGCCATGGAGAGCGGCACCGCCTATGCCTACGCCATCGACAAGCTGCAGGACCGCGGCCGCTTCTTCATCTTCCCGCAAGAGGAAGTGTATGCCGGGCAAGTAGTGGGCGAGAACGCCAAGGAGAACGATATCGTGGTCAACGTCACCAAATCAAAGAAGCTCACCAATATGCGCGCCTCCGGCGCCGATGACAAGGCGCGCATCGTGCCGCCCGTGGTCTTCAGCCTCGAAGAAGCCCTCGAGTATATCAAGGAAGACGAATATGTGGAGGTGACACCTCACCACATACGCCTGCGCAAAATCATTCTCGACGAGCTGGAGCGCAAACGCGCCAATCGACAATAAGCCTAAAGTCTGATGCCGCCACCACGGCGGCATCAGGCCCTCCACCACCCTCTCATCCTCACACTCACCACCTCCTCCTAATACCTCATCGCAATATGACACCTTTCACGCTCAACATCAGAGGCAAGCTCGTAAGCTATGACCGCCCGGTGGTCATGGGCATCGTCAACGTCACCCCCGACTCTTTCTTTGAAGGCTCGCGCTGCCCCGATGATGCCGCTATCGCCGCCTCCGTAGCCAAGATGATAGCTGACGGAGCCGACATGATTGACATCGGCGGATACTCCTCGCGCCCCGGCGCCGCCGACGTCACCCCCGAGCAGGAAGCCGAGCGCCTCAGCCGCGGCGTGAAGATTGCACGCGCTATTGCGCCTGACACCCCCATATCCGTTGACACCTTCCGCGCCTCAATAGCCCGGCAGGCAATCACCGAGTGGGGCGCCGACATCATCAACGACATCTCCGGCGGCAACCTCGACCCCGACATGTATGACACGGTGGCCGACCTCAACGCTCCCTATATCCTGATGCACATGCGCGGCAAGCCCGCCGATATGCAGGAATATGCCAAATACGACGACGTCACCGCCGATGTGCTCAGCGAGTTGGGCGACAGATTGCAACAATTAGCGCTGCGCGGTGTCAGCGACATCATCATTGACCCGGGCTTCGGCTTCAGCAAGACCACAGACCACAACTACCGTCTGATGGCGCAGCTCGCCACCTTCAGACTGCTGCATCGCCCCATCCTCGTGGGCATCTCTCGCAAATCCATGCTCACCAAGCCCCTCGGCATCACTCCCGACGCCGCCCTCAACGCCACCACCGCCGCCAACGTCATCGCGCTGGACCGCGGCGCCGACATCCTGCGCGTCCACGATGTCAAAGAGGCTCGTCAAGCCGTAGAGATTTACTCGCTCACCGCCGCTCAGTCATAAACCCTATCATCGCGCTGCAATATGCTCACTTTCAGCATCAAAGACATTCTTGACATCGTGCTCTTTGCGATGCTGCTGTTCTATATCTACCGGCTTATGAAGGAGTCGGGCACTATCAGCATCTTCTACGGCGTGATGTCATTCATCGTGGTGTGGGTCGTGGCATCTGAAATCTTCGAGATGCGCCTTATCGGCACCATTCTCGACAAGTTCATGAGCATAGGCCTGCTCATCTTGGTGATACTCTTTCAGGAGCAAATCAAGCGCTTTCTCGTGGAGCTCGGCTCGCATCGCCGATGGCGCTTCCTGCGCAAGCTCTTCAATAAGCATCACAAGGACGGCGGCGATGACACCCGTGCCGCCTTCGTGATACCGGTGGTGTATGCCTGCATGTCTATGGCCAAGAGCAAGACCGGCGCGCTTATCGTCATCGAAGACACTATCCCGCTTGACAACTATGCCAAGACCGGCGACACGATAGATGCAGCCGTCAACACTCGCCTCATCGAAAACATATTCTTCAAGAACTCGCCGCTGCATGATGGCGCTATGATTATCTCGCACAACCGCATCGCGGCTGCCGGGTGCATACTGCCCGTGAGCCACAACAGCGATGTGCCGCGCTCGCTGGGTCTGCGCCACCGCTCGGCCCTGGGCATAGCGCAAGCCACCGATGCCATAGCTATAGTGGT
>JAEDNZ010000045.1 GCA_016302215.1 Muribaculaceae bacterium | reverse complement strand
TGCGTTTTAGGATTAGGGTATAGATTTGAGAGTTAGTCGGTTATCTGTTAGTTTTTATTTGTGATTATGGCGTAAGATGGTCTGGCAGCGATCCGGGCCTATTGACACTATAGTGACAGGGACACCTAACTCGCGCTCAATGAAGGCGATATAGTCAGTGAACTCACATGGGAACTCGTCCTCGCCGCGCATAGCGGTCATATCAGTGCGCCAGCCGGGCATTTCAGCATATACCGGCTCTACGTGCGCAGCCTCCTCTATCGAGTAGGGGAAGTCGCGAGTCTCCACGCCGTTGACCTTATAAGCGACAGCGGCTTTGATAGTGTCAAAGCCATCGAGCACATCGCTCTTCATCATAATCAGCTGCGTCACGCCATTGAGCATGATAGCATATCTAAGGGCCACCAAGTCAATCCAACCGCAGCGGCGCTCACGTCCGGTGACGGCGCCATACTCGTGGCCGAGGTCGCGGATACGCTTGCCCGTTTCATCAAACAGCTCTGTGGGGAATGGGCCGCTGCCTACGCGAGTGCAGTAGGCTTTGAATATACCATATACCTCTCCGATTTTGTTAGGAGCGACGCCCAGGCCGCTGCACGCTCCGGCGCATATCGTATTGCTTGATGTCACAAAGGGATACGAGCCGAAATCCACGTCAAGCATGGTGCCTTGCGCGCCTTCGCAAAGCACAGTCTTGCCCTCAGCCAGCAAGTGATTGATATAATGCTCGCTATCGATAAGCTCGTAGGTGTGAAGATACTTCACCGCATCGAGCCACTTGCTTTCGGTAGCAGCGAAGTCGTCGGGCAGCTCCATGCCCAGAGTGCGCAGTCGCGCCACATGAGCCTCTTTGGCCTTGCCGTATCGCGAAGCGAAGTCGGAGAGCTCGGTATCACCCACGCGCACACCGTTGCGCGACACTTTGTCAGTGTAAGTGGGGCCAATGCCCTTGCCGGTGGTGCCTATCTTTGCGCCGCCTTTAGCTCGCTCATTGGCGGCATCAAGGAGTCGGTGAGTAGGCAATATCAGATGCGCTTTGCGCGAAATCTTGAGCACCTTATGGATATCCACGCCTGAAGCCTCCAAGGCCTCGGCTTCTTCTCTGAAGAGGATAGGGTCAAGCACCACGCCATTGCCTATGATATTGATTTGGCCGGACTGAAAGATGCCCGAAGGTATTGAGCGCAAGACATATTTTTTACCATCAAATTCGAGGGTGTGGCCGGCATTTGGGCCGCCTTGAAAGCGCGCCACTACATCATAGCGCGGAGTCAGCACATCTACGACTTTACCTTTACCCTCATCGCCCCATTGGAGGCCTAACAATACGTCAACTTTCATCAGTGTTGTTGTGTTTATGTGATTTTTTTGTTTGTTTTTCTGTTGATACTTTAGCTTTGCGGCGGCATGCCGAGCATACGCCGTACACGCTCACTGCAAAATAAGCGGGAGTAAATCCCACATACCTGCGGCGCGAGAGCATCTTGCTAAGGTCAGCGTCATGGACATCCTTTATCTTGCCGCAGCTTGTGCACACCAAGTGGTAGTGATTGTCGCCCACTGATGCTTTCTCATACATCGATGTGCGCGAGCCAAAACGATGGCGCACCACCAGCCCGCAGTCCACAAATAGCTCCACAGTGTTATATACCGTAGCCACAGACACACGCATCCCCGTCTTTTCGGCATTGAGCCTAAGGGTGTCAATCGAGAAGTGACCTTTAGTGGCCAATACACACTCCAGCAGCGCCGTGCGCTCAGAGGTATGACGCCGATTTGTACGCCTCAGATAGTCGTCCAAAATCATATATGCCGGATGTGTTATTGAGTCTGCCATTATGCTTACAAAGTTAACACAATAAAGCGAGATAGCCAAATTTATACTGAGATAAAAAGGCAATTAAAAAGGCGAAAGCCGCGGCTGCGAGCGCGTTTGAGCCATAGTGCGTGCATGCCTGCGGCTACACATATTACCGATTATAGTACTCCCATCGGTCAAGATACTCGTTATACTTATAGTATCCGATCACACGCCCGGAGGAGTCATACACGTCATAACGCTCGAGGTACTCATTCCATTTTTTGTACATCGTGAGCCCACCGCCGGCATCGCGTGTCTCCTCGCGGTTTAGATACTCATTTTTCTTTGTGGTGGATTTGAGCCTTCCGGAGGCATCTCTCACCTCGCTGCGATCAAGATAGTGATTGTTTTGCTCGGTGCGCTGCAGGCGTCCGGAGCGGTCATAGTATTCGGTGCGCTGCAAATACTCGTTGTAGGTCGAATACCCCAGCATCGCGCCTGATTTATCAAAATACTCCGTGCGGCGGAGATATTCATTGTAACGGCTCGTGTACTGCTGAGCAGCAACATCGATTACGCTAAGCGCCATCAATATCACGAATGACAATAACCGTGTTTTCATATAGCTTTGATTTACATTGTTACACATCACAAAGATACAACTTTTCATAACACCTGCGCTCTTTTTTCTCAAAAAAAGAATGAAAAAACCGGAGCGATAGGTGTCAGTGCCCTACCCTCCGGCGTGTGTTATGATTGTGTAGCAATGCAGATATGTATTTGTGGTGCCTTGCTTAGTTGCAGGTCAATACGTACTGCTTGTCGGCATCAAAAACGCCCGGCAGGTCAAAATCAAACTTTATGTGCAACATATCACTATCATTATCGACGTAAGCCGTAAATGAGCCTCGGCACTTCCGCTCACTGCCGTCAGAGGTGCATTTGCCATCAAATCTGTAGGTGTTGCCGTTGACACATGCCACCTTGCCGCTCACCCAATATTCAGTGGCCAAACTACCGATAGTAAGCATAGCGGGGTTGCCGTCATCGTCAGAGCTAAATCTGAGTGGTATAGGTTCTGCGCCGTGAGGCTGCTCATAGAGCCAGTAACAATAGAAATGCCGGCCCGGATACTGCTCGAAGTGATTGCCGGTCCACCTAAACCTGATGGGTATTTGCCGGGAATCGATATCAAAGAGGTTGTCAGTGTCAATTGCCGGGGAATAAAATGTGATAGTGAGCATAGGCGAGTAGATATCAAAGGTCATACAGCTATTGCCCCATGGAGTGGCTGTACGCATCGCCTCTTGCCGGTATTCATCGATAGCCCAGTCTCTCATACTGCCGGGATATAAGAAATCACCGACATCGGGCATTTTCAGCACGTCGGGAGCCTTGGTCACTGACTTTGTAGTTACATTATAGCGGTAGCAGTAGGCAAAGTCAGTGGCTGTGCCATGCTCTTGCACCACGAGCACCACTTTAACATCGGGCTCTGACGTGTTCCACACTCGTGCCGACCAACCGCCATCAGCATTTTCATCGGCATAGGCAGTGATGATTGAGTCAGCGACGCATGCCACACCATCAGGATACGCTGTGCGGTCAAACGACCCATCTTCGGCCACCGTCTTGCCGCCGGCCAGCATCTGTGCCCTGTCACCGGCGAGACACGCCGTATCAGGCAGAGCACAATAGATGCTCTCCATTATATTATCCGAGAGGCCGCTTGACGATGCTGCATTGGTAGCATTGCCCGAGCAAGCGTATATACTTAGCGAGGCTATTACGATAGATGCCGTGCGGTTTAGTTTCTTATTCATGGTCATACTTTCATACTTCTTAATAAGAGTCATAGCCTCAATAATTGTATGACATATCGAGGCTATGACTATATCACAAGATTAGATTATTGATTTTTGGAGAAACGGCTTCATAAAAATCAACTTTTGATGTCGCAAAATTACCCCAAATATCAATCGGCGAATATCAATCCAGTGACTTTTTATATCAATCCTGGAACAAAATGCACTTTTCAGGCAAGAAATGGGGCGTCAGAGAATTATTTTTTTGCAACATTCAGAAAAAATACTCACATTTTTGTGTATCTTTGCAGCAAATAGCTCGGCTATAGTAATCTAATCTTCTAACAAAACTAATATGGATAAACGTATGTGGTGTTTCTGCCTTATAGGCATATTGTGCGTGACCACGCTTGCCGTCTGCGCTATCGCGTGCCGCGCTTCCTACACCGAGGGAGGCGACGCGGCAACATCTAACACTAAGTCTAACACCAATTCTGCCACCACGCTTCCCGATTGTACAGAGCAGCAAAGCAGCGCGGCAAACTCCCAAACGGCAATCTCGGCAATGATGCTCGAAGGCCGATGGGAATTGTACAATGCCATCGCCGGCAACACCTCCATAAGCATGACTTTTGACACCGAAGGAGTCATGTGGATATCACGATATCGCGAGTTGCCATCAATCGCCGGTGTGGAGGCACTTGACAGCACACCTCTTGTATCTTACGATGGCTCATACCAAATCGCCGAAGGCAATAAGATATGCTTCACGCTCAAAAACAGCGACCGCGATGAACTGCCGGCCGAAGGCTTCATCACCGCCGGGCGCGATGGCAATTTCTGCATCATGACATTCGGCACCGACCTTATGGGCATTGCTAATGAGGGACACTCGCTGAAAATGTTCAATACCAACGAGATGTACCCCGTGACCCTACCCGACAAGCCATCAGTATTGGAGATGTTCAAGAGCGCAGTGCCTTTTATTTACGACCGCACCATCAAAGACGCTGCCACTCTCATCATCAATGGCAAGCAACCCACCGGAGAGCTGACCGCAACCAAGGCCATAGATATAGCCGCTGGATATCTCGCCTTCAATAATGGCGGAGCGCCGTCATCGGGGCTTGAGGCTTGCATCTGGCGTTGCCAAGATGGCACCACGCTGCTTGCCATTAACGTCATGGGAGAATCGCCCGAAGTGCAGCCCACCCACCTATTCCGCTTCTTCCGCTATTACCCTGACCACCACGCAATAATGAGGCTCGACGGCTATAGCGAGAATATTTTCTTATTCACCCCGCGATTTGATCAATCGGTAGAGCTGCCTCGCAAAGGCAAGGATATCAAACTACATCGGCTCAACGAGGCAAGCGAGATAGAGCAAACTGAGACCATACGATGGGACGGCAATAATTTTACCTACAACGAGTAATCATCACAGCAGACACACACACTCCCCTCGCCTATCATTTTTACAGTACAAATCAACAGACTAAATACGAACCGAGATGGAAATCACTCCCGAAAAAGAAGCATGGCTGCAAGTGCGCATTGACTCACTATACAACTACTTCGACCTGCCGCCACAGGCACAAGCACAAGCCGAGCAAGTGTTTGATGGCATGCGACAGCTTGCCAACGAGTGCTCCGACCAGGGCCAGTTTGAGCTACGCCTCGCTGCCTCGCCACTGAGCAAGCAATACACAGATCTATTCACCCAATTCGCCAAATATGTCAAGCTACCTGAAGGTACACCCACCAAAGGCGATGTGGTGAAAGGCATCGTTGCGGATACGGCAGCCTCATCAGCCAAAACCTTTGTGCGCGACCGCGCGCGCAGCGCCCTTATCAATGCGCTCCCCGATGAGATATCGGATTGGTTGATTTATCGATGGCAGAACATACCCGTATTGGGCGAAATCCGCACATTCTTCAACTTCAAGCACAGCATCTCGCGTTGGTTCGGCAAAAAATCCAAATAAGCCCACCACGCTACATTCTTCATATCAGCGGCAGCGTGCCGATAACCCACAGCTCATAGCGTCAAGGCGTGAGCTGTGCGTTTTTATTATTTGTTATGCTATGGTTGGTGTGTATTTTTGGGTCTAAAGCGGTGGCGTTACGATATTTTTTGCTAATTTTGCACAAAACAATTATCACTCCTATTTATGAAGAAGTTACTTTTAGCCCTGACTCTTGCCGCGCCTACCACTATGAGCGCAATCACGCCGCTATGGTTACGCGACGTAAAAATATCGCCCGATGGGGCTAAAATTGCATTTTGCTACAAAGGCGACATTTGGGCCGTGCCCGCAACGGGCGGATTAGCAACACAGTTAACGACGAGCGATAGCTACGAATCCAATCCTATATGGAGCCCTGACAGCAAGTCAATAGCTTTTGCCTCAGACCGCAATGGCAACTTCGACGTATTTGTGATGAATGCCGATGGCGGCTCAGCCACGCGCCTGACATTCAATTCGGCATCTGAGATACCGGAGGCATTCACGCCCGATGGCGCTGAGGTGATGTATTCGGCATCGATACAAGACCCGGCGTGCAGCGCCCTCTTCCCCACCGGCCGCATGACGGAGCTATACACTGTGGCTGTCACAGGAGGCGCCCCGCGTCAATACCTGGCCACACCGGCGCGATTTATTTCGTGGAGCCGCGATGGCAAATCGTTTCTCTATCAAGACGTCAAAGGTTTTGAAGATGAGTGGCGCAAGCACCACACATCATCAGTGACGCGCGACATCTGGCGATATGATGTGGCCGGTGCACGCCATACCAATCTCACGGCTCGCGGCGGCGAAGACCTCAACGCCATTGATGCCGGCGACAAGATTTACTTCCTCAGCGAGCGCAACGGCGCCACTATCAATGTGTATAGAGCTGATGCCGACGCGCGCAATGCTGTGGCTATCACCGACTTTAAGACACACCCCGTGAGGTTTCTGTCACGGTCAGACGCCGGCATGCTCGCCTTCACCTACGATGGCGAAATATACACTATGCGCGATAGCGACAAAGCGCCGACCAAGGTGGCCATCGACCTCACTGACAGCTATGTAGAGCTTCCTAAAAAACTATCCGTGACACGCGGAGCATCGGAGAGTGCTGCATCACCCGATGGCAAATCCGTGGCCTTCATATACCGCGGCGATGTTTTCGTAACATCAGTAGAATATGAGACCACCAAGCAGATAACACATACGGCAGCCGCCGAGAGCGACATATCATGGTCGAATGACGGCAAAGCCCTTATCTACACCTCTGAGAGAGACGGCATATACCGCACCTACAAGGCCACCATGGCGCGCAAAGAAGACCCCAATTTTGCCAACGCCACTATAATCAATGAAACGCCGCTCTTTGACCTCGACGGGCATGAGCGCACAATGCCTAAGATGTCGCCTGACGGCAAGAAGCTCGCTTTCATCCTTGACCGCAACATCCTCGCAGTCAAAGACCTCGCCAGCGGCATCGTGACCGAGCTCACTGATGGCACCACATACCTCCATCGCGATGGCCGTTTCAACTACACATGGTCGCCCGATGCCGGAATGATTGCTCTCGAAATCATTGACCGCAAGCACGACCCCTACACCGATATCGCCATCATAGATGTAAATAGCAGCAAAATGACCAACCTCACCAACAGCGGTTACTTTGACGCTCAGCCACGCTGGGCGCTCAACGGCGAAGCACTGCTTTTCACCTCCGAGCGTTATGGTATGCGCAACCACGCCTCATGGGGCTCTATGGAAGATGTTTTCATAATCTTCCTCACACAAGATGCATACGACAGATTTACCCTCTCTAAAGAAGACTACGAGATGATCAAAGAGGCTGAGAAAGAAGCAAAAAAAACTGCCGAAAAAGACGATAAGGCCAAAAAGGATAGCAAGAAATCAAAAGACAAAGCTGACACTAACAAGGCCGACAAGCCTCGCGTGGTATTTGACGGCAATTGCGAGAGAATAGTAAGACTCACGCCTATGTCATCAGACCTCCTTGACGCCATTACCGATAAAGACGGCGAAAACCTATACTATCTTATATCTACCGATGACGGCTCGCAGCTGTGGAAATTGTCACTGCGCGAGGACGAGCACTCGCTGGTAACATCGCTATCAGATTACGGCGGCGTTTTTGACGCCTCAGCCGATGGCGCCACTATCTTTATCTTCGGTAAGACAATGCGGAAAATTGACTCCGGCGACAAGCTCAAGAGCATCACCTACTCGGCATCTATGACCTTAGACGCAGCCGCTGAGCGCGAATATATGTTTGACAACATTTCGCGTGAAGAGCGCGAGCGCTTTTATGTCGCTGATATGCATGGCGTGGATTGGCCTATGATGACAGCAGCATACCGCAAGTTCCTGCCTTATATCAACAATAATTATGACTTTGCCGAGCTGGTGAGCGAATGGCTCGGAGAGCTAAATGTAAGCCACACCGGCAGCCGATATCGCCCGGCACCAAGCCAAAACTACAGCACCGCCCAATTAGGGCTGCTTTACGACCTCAGCTACACCGGCAATGGTATGCGAGTGGCCGAAGTCATCAAGTACGGGCCTTTTGACACCGCTGACTCGAAGGTCAATCCCGGCGTTATCATTGAGAAAATCAATGGCATCGCCATCACGCCCGAGACTGATATGGCATCGCTCCTCGTTGATGCCGCTGACAAGAAGACCCTCGTCTCCATCTATAATCCCACCACTGACAGCCGCAGCGAGCAAGTGGTGAAACCGATATCCAACAGACTGATGAGCGACCTCCTCTATCGCCGGTGGGTCAAAGGCAGAGCCGCCGCCGTGGATAGCCTCTCTAACGGCCGACTGGGATATGTCCACATAGAATCAATGGACGACGAATCATTCCGCCGCGTATATTCCGACCTGTTGGGCAAATACAACGACCGCGAAGGTATCGTCATTGATGTGAGATGGAATGGCGGCGGCCGCCTCCACGAGGACATCGAAGTGCTCTTCAGCGGCCACAAGTATTTCACACAAGAGATACGCGGCAAAGAGTCATGCGATATGCCGTCGCGCCGCTGGAACAAGCCCTCCATCATGATCATTGCCGAGCCTTGCTACTCCAACGCTCACGGCACACCGTGGGTATATAAAAACCGTGGCTTAGGCAAGCTCGTAGGCATGCCCGTGCCGGGCACTATGACCAGTGTCAATTGGGTCACCATGCAAGACAATACGATGATATATGGTATCCCGGTAATAGGCTACAGACTGCCCGACGGCTCTTTCCTCGAGAACCAACAGCTTGAGCCCGACATCAAAGTAGCCAACCTGCCTTCTGACATCATTGCCGGGCGTGACGCACAGCTCGAAGCCGCCGTGGCCGAGCTACTCAAAGAAATCGATGCAGCAAAACAATGACCACTGACTTATATACAGATGACATTCGTGCGGCCGTAGAGACACTGCGCCGAGGCGGCATCATCTTATACCCTACCGACACGGTGTGGGGCATAGGCTGCGATGCCACAAACGCCGCCGCCGTGGCACGCGTCTTTGACATCAAGCGACGCACCGATGCCAAAGCGCTTATCACCCTCGTGGACTCTGTGGCGGCTTTGGAGCGCCTCGTTGACGATATACCCGATGCCGCCTACCAGCTCATCGACGTGGTGGTGGAGCCATTGACCATCGTCTATGACAGCGCCCATGGCGTAGCGCCGCAACTACTCGCCGCCGATGGCAGCATCGGGGTGCGCATCACTGAGGAGCCATTCTCCCGGCGGTTGTGCCATACATTACGCAAACCCCTGGTATCGACATCGGCTAACGTCAGCGGCGACCCCACCCCGCTATGCTTCAGCGACATTACGCCGCAGATAATCCAAGCCGTAGATTATGTGTGCTTATCGCGCCGCGATGAGTCCCCGGCCGCTAAAGCCTCAACCATCATTAAGGTATCAGCCGGCAACGTCATACACCTCATTCGTAAATAGCATTATATCTCATCACATCGTGACCCCTACACAGACACAACGGCTGCGATACATCGTATCAGACTATCTGATGGCCAACATCGGATGGCTTACATTCAACATCGTGCGCTTTTACTCGCTGCCGATGGGCTACGCCGTGTCGCTGCCTAATTGGCTGTGTAGCCACGGCACATTATTAGGGCAAGTGCTATTCCCCTTGATGATGGTGATATTGTGGGGCATATCAGGCTATTACAATAGGCCATTCTTCAAAAGCCGCATGGATGAGCTGCTCAACACGGTCATAGTGGTCTTCATTAGTATGCTCATCATCTTCTTTGCCGTGCTTATCAATGATGATATCCCCGAGCGTCTGCGCAATTATGAAATGATGCTGATAATGTGGCTGTGCCTGACCATGCCGACCTACATAGCGCGTCTATGCATCACTCAATCGACCATCAAGCGTGTGCGCTGCGGTAAGATATCATCGCCCACACTACTCGTAGGCACACGCGAGCAAGAGCGAGCCATCGCCTCACAACTCACGCGCGCCTCTTCGGCGCTGCGCATCGTGGGATCTATTGACGCCACCGACGCTGACAGTGTATTCGCCGAAGCTAAGCGCATGGGCGCTACCGGCCTGATAATATGTCAGCTGCACAACGATATCACCGCCACCACGTCGCTTATCAACGCATTATATGCCGGAGGGCTGTCAATACACGTCACCCCGGATTTGTTTCACAGCATCATGATGCGTCCGCGCCTATCATCAGTGGCCGCCGAGCCGGTTATTGACATCACCACGGCTAACATCTCTGATGCCACGCTCAATCTCAAACGCCTCGGCGACATAGTTGTATCATCAGTGGCGCTGATACTCTTGCTGCCGTTAACGGCCATCTTGGCCGTGCTCATCAAGAAAGATTCAGCCGGACCCGTCTTTTATCGCCAGGAGCGCGTAGGCTACCATAAAAAACCATTCTTCATATATAAATTCCGCACTATGCGCACCGATGCCGAGGCCGCCGGGCCACAGCTGACAGCCAACGATGACCCCCGCGTGACACGCATCGGCCGCACATTACGCAAATATCGCATCGACGAATTGCCTCAATTCTTCAATGTGCTACGCGGTGACATGTCAATCGTAGGCCCACGCCCTGAGCGCCAATATTACACCGAGCAGATACTCAAGCGAGCGCCCTACTACTGCCTCATCCATCAGGTCAGGCCTGGCATCACATCATGGGGCATGGTGAAATTCGGATATGCCTCCACTATTGATGAGATGCTGCAACGCGTCACCTATGACTTGGTGTATCTCGAAAATGTATCGCTCGGCGTAGATCTTAAAATATTGTTTCATACCGTGAGCACTGTGCTCTCGGGGAAAGGTAAATAGGTACTTATTTTGAAAGCTAAAAAGAAGCCCGAAGGGCGCAGATATAGATGGTTTATGAACTTCTTGCAGTGGCGCGAGAAGCATATCAAGGAGCGGAGCTTCGTGATATTCTTAGCCTTGTTGGTGGGCATCGCCGGCGGCTTTGCTGCAATGCTCCTCAAGTTTCTTATCCATCTGATATCCGGAGCGCTGACATCGCATGTGCAAATCAATGCCGGCAACTATCTCTACATCATACTGCCGGCCGTGGGTGTGCTGATATCCGCGCTGTATGTCAGATACATAGTCAGAGACAATATCTCGCATGGTGTGACACGCGTGCTATACTCAATATCGCAGAACAAGAGCCGCCTCAAGCGCCACAATATGTACACCTCGGTGCTGGCATCATCAGTGACGATAGGCTTTGGCGGCTCGGTGGGAGCTGAAGGCCCTATCGTATATACCGGCGCCGCCATCGGCTCGAATATAGGCTCGGCCTTCCGTATGTCGCCACGCGTGCTGATGATACTTGTGGGCTGCGGCGCCGCAGCCGGTATCGCCGGCATTTTCAAAGCGCCCATTGCCGGTATGCTTTTCACGCTGGAAGTGCTGATGCTTGACCTCACTACGGTGTCTGTGATGCCACTGTTAGTAGCGTCAATCACGAGCGCCTCCATAGCATACCTATACTCGGGCTTCAACTTTGAATTCTTCTTTGTGCAGAGCGACAACTTTTATATGGCCAAGGTGCCATACGTGATAGTGCTCGGCATAGTGTGCGGCCTTGTGTCGCTATATTTCACACGCACTATGAATATGATGGAGAATTTCTTCCAGCGCTTTAAGAGGCCGTGGCTCAAGACGGCCGTGGGCTGTGTGATACTCTCGATGCTGGTATTCCTCTTCCCACCGCTCTATGGCGAGGGCTACGACTCCATAGTGAGTCTGCTCGCCGGCGACCCGTCAGCGCTCGTCAATGGCTCCATCTTCTACAACGAGGGCCATAGCGCCATCTTCATCATCATATTCATCAGCGCTATTGTCCTCCTTAAGGCGTTTGCCACCTCGGCCACAAATGGCGCCGGTGGCGTAGGTGGCACCTTCGCGCCCTCGCTATATGTGGGCTGCATCGCAGGATTCCTTTTTGCTTATGTATGCAACCTGCTGGGCTTGGGCATCGAGCTCTCGACCAAAAACTTTGCGCTCATCGGTATGGCCGGGGTGATGAGCGGCGTCATGCACGCCCCGTTGATGGCTATATTCCTCACGGCAGAGCTTACCGGCGGATATGACTTATTTCTGCCACTGCTCATCGTGGCTGCCATCTCGTATGGCACAATCAAGACCTTTGAGCCTTACAGCATCTATGCTATGCGTCTGGCTCAGCGTGGCGAGCTCCTGACCCATCACAAGGACAAGGCTGTGCTGACGTTGCTCAAAGTAGATAGCGTGATTGAGACAGACTTTCTCACCGTCAGGCCCGATATGTCGCTCAAAGAGATGGTTGACACCATCGC
>JAEDNZ010000222.1 GCA_016302215.1 Muribaculaceae bacterium | reverse complement strand
GTGGCGATAATACGTTCAATAGGTAGTTTTAATTTTTTTCATCATAAATAAATTTCATATAGCAATGAAAAAACTTTACTTTTTGTTATTACTAATTCTTGCTGCAGGAATCACGGCCTCAGCTCTCCCCGCCAAGATGGCTAAGATGAAAAAGGTGGCGCTCCAAGAGGCCGCTTCTACCGCCCCTGTAGCTCTTGAGGCTACCGATATCACCGAAACAGGCTTCACAGCCAACTGGGAGCCCGTCAGCGGCGTTGAAGGCTATGCTTGCTTTGTGTATAGCAAGTTTGTGGCTCCAAAGACCGATGACTACGTCGTGCTCAATGAGTCCTTTAACCTCGTCAACCGTGGCTCTGTCGTTGAGCCTTACTATCCTGATGACACATATGTGGATATCAGCGGCGGTGACTTTGACTTTACATACACGCCCAACTGGAGCATCCTCGAGCCCAGCTTTGTCCAGGGCATGGTCGGCGGCGTGATCTATTCGCCTTACATTGACCTCACCAACGACGGCGGAAAATACACCGTAGAGCTCACCGTGCAGGGTTATGCCTCACAGGAGATACTGGTCTCTGCCGTGGGATCCGAAGATCAGGAGCTTACCGCTCGCCTCACCAACACCGGCGAGAATGTCATCTCCTTTGATTTCACAAATGGTATCCACGACACCTACTTCATCATTGTTGATAATGGTTTTCCTGATGACACCGAGGGTAATTACTCCAACGGCTATGCCGCTTACATTGACAACGTGGCTGTGATACAGCATCTTGAGGCCGGCGATGAGCTGCTGCAGCTCGTGGACCTCAACGATTATATCGATGGCTCCGAGACATCATGCCGCTTTGACGACATGGCTTATCGCTATGATGCCACTACACTCTATTATGACTTCTATGGCGCTATCCCCGAGGAAGACCCCTATGATCCCGGCTTCTACAATTACATCTACACCGACTTCTCCAACCTCGTGGAGGTCAAGCTGCTATCCGGCGTCACCGATGCTGCTGCCGTTGACGCCTCAGCGCCCATCGAATACTTCACCCTCCAGGGCGTGAGAGTGGCGCAGCCCGCCGCCGGTGGCGTGTATATCCGTCGCCAAGGCACTGCTGTTGATAAGATAGCTGTGCGATAAGCCTCATCTCTGATTCAATAACGCTAATTCAGACACTTCGATTATGAATAAGGTTATAACCTTGGCTACGATAGCCATAGCCGCGGTGGCGCAGTATGCTCCGGCTCAGGAGACTGCCACCCTTGAGATCGGCGACTTCTCCTCCACGACACAGCTTTTCGGCGGCTCGGCATGGGAGTGCGCGCCTGTCAACTTCTATTACAGCAACTCCGGCGGCCAATTCTTATACACCGCTGAACAGATAGCATCTATCGCCGATGACAATGGCGAGATTACGCAGCTCGAGTTCCGTATGTATGAGAGCGGCGACTGCTATGACACCGTGGAGGCCACCATTACGCTGCACGCCCGCATGGTCGATGCATCTGCCTTCTCCAAAGATGCTGACAATGACTACCTGTGGCTGGAATATGCTGACACTGACGCCGCCGCCACATTGGCGTTCACCCACGAGCCGTCATACATGGAGTCGGATTTTGACCTCACTTTCACCCTCGGCACTCCGCTGAAGGTAGAGCCCGGCAAGGCGTTGCTCATCACCATCGAGTGCGAGCAGGACGCTGTCGTGGCCAACTCAAAGGAAGAGTTCCTCGGCTACTGCTTCACCGCTGCCGACTATCAGACGGCCTTCTTTGCCAGCGACAGCAAGGTGTTCAGCGATCAATATGCCCTCGGCTATGTTGATAACAACAGCGTGAGCAAAGATGTGCCCGTGGTAAAGCTTACTTACAACAAGGTGGAGGTGGTTAAGGAGACCGTGGCCACGCCCGTCTTCACCCCCGCTGCCGGCACCAAGCTCGGCCCTAATGACCGCATCACCATCGCCTGCGACACCGAGGGCGCCTCGATCTATTACACCTTCTCTACAGAAGGCGAGCCCGACATGCTTTACACCGGCCCTATTGCATTGATGAGTGATAACGCCCAAATCCGCGCCATCGCCGTCAAGGACGGTTGCAACGATAGCGAGATAGCCTCGTCAAATTACTCCTTCAAGGTTGCGACCGAGCCAAAATTTGAAATCGCCGATGCCACCGAGCTTGGAGCCAACGAGACCGTCAAGCTCATCGTGCCCGACGGCTTCACGGCTTTCTACAAAATTGATGCTGACGGCTCGTATAACTATGTGCCCTACGATGCAACTGCGGGCATCGCTATCACCGATGCCACCACCATCTCCGCCTGGTGCCGTGCCGACGGCTACTACGACAGCCGCATCGTCACAAGCGGCACATTCACCCACAGCGACCTCCAAGCCGACAATGTGGGCAACTACTTCTCGCAAGACACCTCTG
>JAEDNZ010000221.1 GCA_016302215.1 Muribaculaceae bacterium | reverse complement strand
CCGGCCGACTCCGCCCGAGGCGACAACGGCGGCGGCGCTGTTGTGCCATCCGTCGATATGCGATATGGGCTGCAGCGCTGACGTGCAGCGCACTTATCGCCGTGCATCTCACGGCTACCATCAGTGGTGTGGCTAATATCAGCGAGTGCAGCCGTATCATAATTGAGCGCTATAGGCACACACCCAACGAAGATATCTACATCCCGCTCAAAATGCCGTGGCAGATGTCAATATGGACCTTCGGCAAAGTCGATGACCTTGGTATTATCAGCCCCGGTATCGCGGCGTATTATAAGGACTACTTCTATGGTCCACAAGCCCAAGTTTCCCGGATGCGCCCAGTACCATGCGGGCTGAGAGGCTTCACGCCAGACAAAGCAAAACAGATAGGCACCGGGGAGCATAAAGCATATTTCTATGGGCATGTCATTGTTTTTGACGCCAGCGCATACGCCCACAAAGCTAATTGGATAGCATATCACTTTAGAGGTAAGACAGTAGATTTTTGCAACTTCGTAATGCCCTTCTACGGCGCCGATGGCAAGGAATATGTATATGCCGTGCCCAATGGATGCCTCAATGAAGCGCTCATGTATGGCGAGCCCACAGCTGCCGATATTTATCCCCAATAACTTTTTTTGAACATTTCCACAACATCAACCCAATGACCGACAGAACGATGACGCCGACACACAACACTGCATCTCACACTCGCGCCAACATAATGTGGATTATCACCGCACTTATAGGCATCGTCTTTGGGGTGCTATACTTCTTGCTACCCGACACCAACGACGAGTACTGGTTCAAAACGCCGATGTTGCCATACATCAAAGAGCCATCACTGAGTGCTTTCTTCGAGTCGGTGTGGGACTGCTGCCACATTCATTACCTATACGACAACGGCAGACTTGCCAATGTAGTCGGGGCCGTGATGTTGCTGCTGCCCCGGTGGCTATCAGCGGTGCTCCTCGGCGGCTCTGTGGCCTACAGTATGGTATTATCGGCGCGCATCGCCGGCATCTGGCGCAAGAGCGTGCCGGCTTACATCGCCCTGGTGTTTCTATGGGTTTTTGCCTTGCCGTGGAACGACAAGATGCTGACCCTCATCTTCAGCTACAACTATGTCTGCGGAGCAGCGCTCTCACTGCTGCTCATAGCCATTACGCTCAGAGCCAAGAAGATGAGTATCATTGCTTCTTTTGCATTGGCGCTGATCACGGGGCTATGGCATGAAGGTTTCTCCGGGCCGCTACTATGCGCCATCGCAGCGCTCGCCGTGACACACCGCCGCTACCGCACCAAGCGCATCGGCGCGATGCTCCTGGGCTTGGCTCTGGGTATCGCCTACCTATGGCAAGCTCCCGGCACCGATTGCCGCTTTTCGGGCATTCCATTTTGCAGCGGCGTGCGCAACCTCGTCAGCGGATGGTACTACGGCATCGTATGTTATGCCTCAATCGTCATAGTGCTCATAAGAGTATTTGCACGCCGCAGCCGCAGCTTATTGGTGTCATCGCCCACATTTATCACCATGCTGATTGCGATGATTGCCGCATGGGGCGTATGGAGGGTGTTTATGGGTGGCGCGCGCATCACCTTTACCTGCTCCGCTTTCTCCTTGGTGCTGTTTTTAGCTCTCACAGCCGGCAGGCTTCGCGTCAGACGACAGCCTCGACACCATACAGCCTTCCGACGTTATGCCATAGCTGCCGGCGCTGCGTCGTGCTGCGCCCTTATCGCCGTAAATCTCACTGCTTCAATCATCAGCGCCGCCAAAGCCCGTGAATGTAGCCGTATGATGATAGAGCAATACCGGCTGACACCTGACGATGATATTTATATACCTATCAAAATGCCGTGGCAGATGTCAATTTGGACTTTCGGTAAGATCGATGCTCTGTGGTTTATATCAGCCACTACTACAGGATATTACAAACAGTATTTCTATGGCTCTGAAGCACAGGTGTCAGAGCTGCGTCCGGTGCCATGTGGCCTGCAAGGGTTCGCGCCCGCCAAAGCCGAAGAGATAGGCAAAGGCGCCTATAAAGCTTATCTATACGGGCATGTCGTTGTTTTTGAAGCGCCAGAACATGCTTACACCCTAAATGACATTTTGATAAATTTCGGCGGCAAAAAAGCGTGTTACCAACTCTACTTGATGCCATTTAGGGGCGCAGACGGCAAAGAATACACCTATGTGTCGCCTTATGGGTGCTACAAAGAGGCGATGTTATATGGCGAGCCTACCGATGTAGAGCTTATTCCGCTGCAATGCCGCTGATTGTATCCTCGACCCTATAGGCTGATGGCGACACACCGGCATAATGCTTGAAATAGCGGCCGAAGAATGATTGGTTTGAGAAGTTGAGTTTGTCGGCAATCTCCTTGATGCTCATATCGGTGTGTGTCAGCAGATGCTTGGCTTCAGATA
>JAEDNZ010000044.1 GCA_016302215.1 Muribaculaceae bacterium | reverse complement strand
TCATCTTCATCACTCCGGCATATATCTAAATCGCAGTCATGGAACTATCGTCATGGATAATCATCACACTGGTGTCAATGTTTTTCTCGGCACTATTCTCCGGCACTGAAATAGCCTACGTCACCGCCGACCGCGTGCGCATCGAGATTGACGCCAAGCGCGGCGGCCCCGTGCGCCGCATCATAGGCCGCTTCTACTCTGACGCCGAGCTCTTCATTACCTCGCTGCTCGTGGGCAACAATATCATGCTCGTGGTGTATGGTATGGGCGCCGCCGCCCTGGTAGAGCCGCTGCTCACCCGCTACATCAGCAGCGAGGCGCTGGTGCTCACCGCCCAGACCGTCATCTCCACCGGCGTGATACTCATCGTGGGCGAGTATATGCCCAAGACCATCTCGCGCATCAACCCTAACCGCACGCTGCGCTTGCTGGCGATGCCCATCTATGTGTTTTACGTCCTCTTTTACCCCATCTCGCTGCTCACTACCTATCTGTCGCGCGCGCTGATGCGCCTCACCGGCGTCAAGAGCAACAACAGCCGCCTGCGCCTCATCTCCATTGGCGAGCTCAACGACTTCCTCGAAGAGACCATCGATGACCTCGAGGAGAAGAGCGAGACCGTGGAGAAAGAAGTGAAAATCTTTCAGAACGCCTTGGATTTCTCCTCCACACACCTGCGCGACTGCATGACGCCGCGCAACGAGATTGTGGCCGTGAGCATCGAAGGCACCACGCGCGCCGATCTGGTGAGGCTCTTCACCTCGTCAGGACGCTCCAAGATTATCGTCTATGACGACGACATCGACTCGATACGCGGCTACATACACGTCAGCGAGCTCTTTGACGCCGACGCCGACTGGCGTGAGCACATCAAGCCTGTGCTCTACGCCCCGGAGAACTTCCTCGCCAACAAGATGATGCGCCGCCTGCTCCAACAAAAGCGCTCCACCGCCATCGTCGTAGATGAGTTTGGCGGCACCGCCGGCCTCATCACCCTCGAGGACCTCGTAGAAGAAATCTTCGGCGACATACAAGACGAGCACGACACCTCGCGCCTGACACAGCGCCGCCTTGCCGATGGCGTGTATGAATTCTCAGGCCGCTGCGAGATAGAGCAGCTCAATGAGGCCTATGACCTCGACATACCCGAGGACGACCAATATCAGACCCTCGCCGGATACATCCTCTGCAGCACCGGAGCCATACCCGCCCAGGGCGACAGCATAGTGCTCGGAGGCCTCCGCTTCGAGATACTCAAAAAGTCAGCCAACCGCATCGAGCTAATCAAAGTGTCGCAGCATGTGGCCGACAACGCCGACGCCGCTCGCTCTGCCGCCACCGACGCTTAGACCCTCACGGCAGATATACACATATATATAATATAGCATCCAATAATACATCTATCGTAAAAAATAATTTTACTACAAAAGAAACTACAATCATGTCAACCAACACCGTAGATAACCAACGCAAAGTCACCACCATCCGCCTCAGCGAGATGAAACAGCGCGGCGAGAAGATAGCAATGCTCACCGCTTACGACTATTCGATGGCAAAACTTATCGACGAAGCCGGCATCGATGTAATCCTTGTGGGCGACTCCGCCTCAAATGTCATGGCAGGCAATATGACCACCCTGCCCATCACCCTCGACCAGATGATTTACCACGCCAAGAGCGTCATCAAAGGCGTCAGCCGCGCTCTCGTGGTCTGCGATATGCCCTTCGGCACCTATCAAGGCAACTCCAAAGAGGCGCTCGCCTCGGCCATACGCATCATGAAAGAGAGTCACGCCGAGGCCGTCAAGATGGAGGGCGGCGCCGAGATACGCGAGTCAATAGAGCGCATCCTATGCGCCGGCATCCCCGTGATGGGTCACCTGGGCCTCACGCCTCAGTCAATCAACAAATTCGGTACCTACGCCGTGCGCGCCAAAGGCGAGGCCGAGGCTGCCAAGCTCATCTCCGACGCTCGCATGCTCCAGGAGATAGGCTGCTTTGCCCTCGTGCTCGAGAAGATACCCGCCGCGCTGGCCACCCGCGTGGCCCAAGAGGTGTCGATACCCGTCATCGGCATCGGTGCCGGCAGCGGCGTCGATGGCCAGGTGCTCGTCATGCACGATATGCTCGGCATCAACAAAGGCTTCTCGCCCAAGTTCCTGCGCCGCTATGCTGACCTCTCCACCATCATCAATAGCGCCGTGTCGCGATACATTGACGATGTCAAAACCGCCGACTTCCCCAACGCCAACGAGCAATATTGACAAATTGTGGTCGTAAAAGTTGCGTATTTGAGCCTTTTTCTATAACTTTGCAAAGTTTTTCAAATCGCTGACCGATGGGAAAGTTTACCGAATTTAAGCTGCCGCTCAAAAGCCTCGCCCCCGGCGCCCACCATTTTGCTTACCATCTCGATAAGCAATTCTTCGCCAATATGGAGAGCGACGAGGTCCACGACGCCGACATTGACGTGGAGCTTAATGCCGTCTATGCCCATGACCTCTACGATTTGACATTCACCCTGCACGGCACACTGACACTGCTCTGTGACCGCTGCCTTGATGACTTAGTGATGCCCGTCGATACCACTTATCACATCACCGTGAAATATGGTGCCGACTACAACGATGACTCTGACGAGCTCCTCGTTATTCCCGAGAGCGACACCACCCTCAACGTGGCGTATATGCTCTTTGACACCGCCGCCCTCGCTATCCCCATCAAGCACGTCCACCCGCAAGGCCAGTGCAACAAGCAGATGAGCGCCCTGCTCAAAAAGCATCGCGCCGATGCCGCCGACACCGATGTCGACGCCGCTGCCGACACAGAAATTGACCCACGCTGGGCCGCTCTGCAAGGCATCGCCGCCGACCTCGACGACAGCGACAACTGACACTCCCCGACTCAATAGCATGTCGGCTCACAAGCACTCCGCTACGGCGCCGACAGCCAAACATAATAGATTATCAAACATAATAAAATAACACAGCAATGGCACATCCTAAACGCAAGCAATCAAAGACACGCACTGCCAAGCGCAGAACTCACGACAAGGCCGTGGCCCCAACTCTCGCTCTCTGCCCCAACTGTGGCGCATGGCACGTTTACCACACCGTATGTGGCGAATGTGGCTACTATCGCGGCAAGCAGGCTATAGAGAAAGAAGCTGCTGTCTGAGTATGTGCACCGCGGGCCTCATTACTCACAAACGACTGTGGCACTCGCGGCGCCCCGGCACGAAAACAATCTCCTAACCGCTGTGCGGCTCGCCGCAGGCCGGAGTTAGGAGAGAATTTTCGTATTATTACCACAATACATTAACCCCACCCACCACCCCAACAATGCCAAACGCACGCATTTCAGGCTTGGCTTCGTATGTCCCGGATGATATCCTTGACAACGATATGCTGTCAAAGATGGTCGATACCAACGACGAGTGGATCACCACTCGCGTGGGCATCAAAGAGCGTCGCATCCTCAAGAGCGATGCCGGATCGTCATATATGGGCATCATAGCCGTAAATCGTCTGCTCGAAAATACCGGCACCGATGCCGCTGACATCGATTTGCTCATCTGTGCCACCTCTAACCCCGATTATCGCTTCCCCTCCACCGGCTCTATCATAGCTCACGGCTGTAAGCTCGCCAACGCTTACGCCTACGATATCCAGGCCGCTTGTGCCGGATTTATCGTGGCCCTCCAGGACGCCAACGCCTACATCAAGAGCGGCCTCTACAAGAAAGTAGTGGTCGTAGCCGCCGAGAAGATGTCGTCAATGACCAACTATACTGACCGCGCCACATGCCCGCTCTTCGGCGATGCCGCCGCAGCTGCCCTCGTGGAGCCTACTGACGATGCCTCGGTAGGCGTTATCGATGCCGTGTTCCACGTCGATGGCGAAGGCCTCCCACACCTCTACCACCCCGCCGGCGGCTCGGCCAAGCCCGCCTCTCACGCCACCGTAGATGCCGGCGAGCACTACATCTTCCAGGACGGCCGCAACGTGTATAAGAACGCCGTGTCTGATATGCTCACCTCCACACTCGACGTGATGAAGCGCAACAACCTCACCGCCGATGACGTAGATTACCTCATTCCCCATCAGGCCAATCTGCGCATCATCGAGGCAGTGTCGTCGCGCGCCCAATTCCCCCGCGAGAAGGTGCTCGTCAACATCGAGCATTACGGCAACACCTCAGCCGCTTCGATACCCCTGTGTCTCGATGAGTACAAAGGCCGCCTCCGCAAAGGCGACAAGCTCATGCTCACAGCCTTCGGCGCCGGATTTACCTGGGGCGCTATGTATCTCGTCTGGGATATCTGATAAGCAGCGTCAGTAGCCGCTGCCGATAGCCTTATATCGCAACCCCGCACAGAGCATCACGCCCGGCGCGGGGTTGCGGTTGATACATAAGCAGCTGCGCCTCCTCTATATACTCCACCACTCACCACCACCCCTCTCGCATCACCATTATGCAACCACACTTCAAGTCAGGCTTTGTCAACATCGTGGGCAACCCCAACGTGGGCAAATCCACGCTGATGAATATCCTCGTGGGCGAGCGCCTGAGCATCATCACCTCCAAGGCGCAGACCACACGCCACCGCATCACCGGCATCGTCAATGACCCCGGTTACCAAATCGTGTATTCCGACACCCCGGGCGTGCTTAAGCCCAAATACAAGCTCCAGGAGAGCATGCTCGGCTTCAGCGAGGAGGCTCTAATCGATGCCGATGTCTTGCTATACGTCACCGACGTGGTCGAGGACCCGTCAAAAAACATTGACTTCCTCACCAAGGTGGCCAAGGAGAAGGTGCCCGTGCTCGTGGTCATCAACAAGATTGACCTGCTCAAAGGCAACGCCGACCTCAACGCCATCGCTGACCGTTGGCACTCGATGCTCCCGCAGGCCGAGCTTTTCCCCACGTCGGCGCTCGAGCGCTTCAATGTAGATAACCTGCAACGGCGCATCGTGGAGCTCCTCCCGGAGGGTGAGCCGTATTTTGGCACCGATGCCCTTACCGACAAGCCCGCCCGCTTTTTCGTCACCGAAATCATACGCGAGAAGATACTCCTCAACTACGACAAGGAGGTGCCTTACTCAGTAGAGGTCATCGTGGAGAAATTTGATGAGAAGGACACTTCTATCCACATCATGGCGGTGATTTACGTGGAGCGCGACAGCCAAAAAGGCATCATCATAGGCCGCGGTGGAGAGCGCCTAAAGAGGGTGGGCGCCGATGCCCGCCGCGACATTGAGCGCTTCTTCGGCAAGCGCGTGTTCCTCGAGCTATTCGTCAAGGTAGAGCCCGACTGGCGTAACCGCGAAGGCCTGCTGCGCCGCTTTGGTTATATCGAATAAAAACATTACCTTTGTATCAACACAATAATCACACTATCAGCACCACCACTATATGAGCCAACTCGTAGCTATCGTAGGGCGCCCCAATGTGGGCAAATCTACACTTTTCAATCGTCTGACACAGACACGCACCGCCATCGTGGACCCCACCTCGGGCACCACGCGCGACCGCCAGTACGGCAAGGTGGAGTGGAACGGCGTGGAGTTTTCTATCGTCGATACCGGCGGCTGGGTCGTCAACTCCGACGATGTTTTTGAAGCGGAAATCAACCGCCAGGTCCAGGTGGCCATCGAGCAAGCCGACGTGATACTCTTTGTGGTGGATACCACCAACGGCGTCACCGACCTCGACGACCATGTGGCCGAGATACTGCGCCGCTCTCACAAGCAGGTGCTCCTCATCGCCAACAAGGTAGATAACAACGAGTGGCTCTACAACGTGTCAGAGTTTTACTCGCTGGGATTGGGCGACCCCCTGCCGCTGTCAGCTGTCAGTGGCTTTGGCACCGGCGACATCCTCGACGAGGTGCTCAAACGCCTGCCCGCCGCCGCTGCCGATGACGACGAGGCTACGCTTGACATACCCAAATTTGCCATCGTAGGGCGTCCCAACGCCGGCAAGTCGTCGCTCATCAACGCCTTCATCGGCGAGGACCGACACATCGTCACCGACATCGCAGGCACCACGCGCGACTCCATCTATACGCGCTACGACAAATTCGGCTTTGACTTCTACCTCGTTGATACCGCCGGCATACGCAAGAAAAACAAAGTCAGCGAGGACATCGAATACTACTCGGTGATACGCTCCATACGCGCCATCGAGGCCAGCGATGTGTGTATCTTGATGATTGACGCCACGCGAGGCATCGAGACGCAGGACGTCAACATATTCTCGCTGATACAGCGCAACAAGAAGGGTCTCGTGGTCGTAGTCAACAAGTGGGACATCGCCGGCGATAAGTCGCCCGAGGCTATCAAGCACTACGAGGACACCATACGCGAGCGCTTCGCTCCTTTCACTGACTTCCCCATCATCTTTGCCTCGGCGCAGACACGCCAGCGCATCTTCCGCGTCATCGAGACAGCCGTTGAGGTATATGAAAACCGCCGCCGCACAGTGCCCACCTCGCAGCTCAACGAGGTGCTCCATGCTGACATCGAGGCATTCCCGCCGCCCAGCAACAAGGGCAAGTTTGTCAAGATAAAGTACATCACTATGCTCAAGGGCTCGGTGGTGCCCACCTTCATCTTCTTCTGCAACCTGCCGCAGTGGGTCAAGGAGCCCTACCGCCGGTATCTCGAAAACAAGATACGCGAGCACTGGACATTCACCGGCACCCCAATCAATGTGTTTATGCGCGAAAAATAGTCCCGCTTAGCCGCCGCCAGCGGTGCACCGCCCCCTACGCGATATTCAGATTTAAGTATATTTTTGCTTTAATAACATTTGTTCTATTGCAGTGTGCCTTTAAGGTGTTAATTTTGCAATTGGTTATCATCACCATATCGGTGAGTGCCACAAACGGCCAATTAACAATAGACAATTGTTAGACGCAAGCAATACAAAAGCATAATTTGAATTTTGGTTATGAGGGAGGTGCGCTACTGCGAAGCAGCGCACTTTCGATTTTTTTGTTGTACATCTCTTCATCACACCATTATGGCTGAAAGCAACTTTATAGACTATGTGAAAATCCTCTGCCGCAGCGGCAAGGGAGGCGCCGGCTCGTGCCATTTCCATCGCGCCAAGTATGTGCCCAAGGGAGGCCCCGACGGCGGCGATGGCGGCCGCGGCGGGCATATCATACTCAAAGGCAACCGCAATATGTGGACACTGCTGCCTCTGAAGTATCGCCGACATATCTTTGCCGGCAACGGCACCGCCGGCTCCAAGGGGCGCAGCTTCGGCAAAGATGGCGATGACGTGATAATAGAGGTGCCCTGCGGCACGGTGGTCTTTGAGGCCGAAACAGGTAAGTATCTGTGTGAGGTCACTGACGACGGCCAAGAGGTGTATCTGCTGCGCGGCGGCCGGGGAGGCCTCGGCAACTGGCACTTCAAAAGCGCCACTAACCGCACTCCGCGTTTCGCCCAGCCCGGCGAGCCCGCCATAGAGAAAAGCATCATCTTGGAGCTTAAGATGCTCGCCGATGTGGGCCTCGTGGGATTTCCCAATGCCGGCAAATCCACGCTGCTGTCTGTCCTCTCGGCCGCACGCCCCAAGATAGCCAACTATCCCTTTACCACTATGGAGCCGCAGCTTGGCATCGTGGCATATCGCGACAACCGCTCCTTTGCCATGGCTGACATCCCCGGCATCATTGAGGGCGCCAGCGAGGGCAAAGGCCTCGGCCTGCGTTTCCTCAGACACATTGAACGCAATGCCGTGCTCCTGTTTATGATAGCCGCCGACGCTGACGATATAGCTGCCGAATATGCCATACTGCGCCGTGAGCTGCAGCAGTTTAATCCGCAGCTCCTTGACAAGCATCATATCCTCGCCATCACCAAGAGCGATATGCTCGATGAGGAGCTTGAGCAGGAGATTGCCAAAACACTGCCTCCTGATGTGCCTCACGTCTTTATATCGTCAATCACCTCTGAAGGCCTCACCGAGCTTAAGGACACCCTCTGGCGCGCCATCACCGACGAAGCCAATCAACTCGCCACCCCCGACATCATACATCGCCCCCTCGACGGCCAGCACCGTGTGCGCGAGGAGGACGAGTTTATCTTTGAAAACACCCCGATGGCCGATGATGATGACTTTGAGGGCGAAGACCTGCGCTCAATAAGCCCCGACGCATGGGGCGAAGAGTATGACGACGGCGAGGATTATGACGACTACGACGACGATGACTACTCAGCCGGTGTCGCCTCCGCTGCTGCCTCCGCAGCCGATGAAGAGGACTATGACGATGAAGAGCCCATTGACAACGAGCAGATATGGCTCTATGAGAGCGAACTCGAGGACGATAACGACAACGGCTACTACGACTGATGCCATCACCACTGCCTCATCACGCCTCCGATTCCCCTGACGGGGCTATAACGCTGTCGCGACTCAGCGCCGCCCTCAAGGCGCAGCTCGCGCCGTTAGGCAGCGAGGCGCGCGATGTGGCGCGCATCATCATCGAGGACCTCTTGGGCTATGACGCTACAGCTGTCGTCGTCAATGGCGACAGGGTGCTGCAAGAGGCCACCGTGAGCCGTCTGAGCCGCGCTGCCGCGCGCGTCGTGGCCGGCGAGCCGGTGCAGTATGTGGTGGGCAAGGCGCGCTTTGCCGGCTTGGACTTCGCCGTGACGCCCGCCACGCTCATTCCGCGCCCGGAGACTGAAGCGCTCACTGATATGATCATTGACGAGGCCGGGCGAGAGCCTGACCTGCGCGTGCTCGACGTGGGCACCGGCTCGGGCTGCATAGCCATCACGCTTGCTCGCGCTCTGCGCTTTGCCCGTGTCGAGGCCGTGGATATCAGCGCAGATGCCCTCGCCGTGGCGGCAGACAATGCCCGGCGGCTGCGAGCCAAGGTGCAATTCACATGCGCCGACGCCCTCGCCATGCGCCTTGACTGCGAGGCTTACGACATCATCGTCAGCAATCCGCCCTATGTGTGCAGCTGCGAGGCCGCCGAGATGGACCGCCGTGTGCTCGACCACGAGCCACACAGCGCGCTGTTTGTACCAGATGACGACCCGTTGCTCTTTTACCGCGCCATCGCCGAGCAGGCTCTCCGAGCTTTGCGCCCCGGCGGCAAGCTGTATTTCGAAATAAATCCGCTGCACAGCGCTGCCATGGCCACGATGCTCACTGCTATGGGTTATGACGGCGTGGCTCTGCATCGTGATTACCTGGGCCGTGTGCGCTACGCCACCGCCACAAAGCCTCACCGCGATGCCTAAGCCTCTCACACCGCAGCAAGCCGCCGTCCGCGCCGAGGAGATGTGTGCCCGCGCCGAGCACTGTTCCGGCGAGATACGTCTCAAACTGCGCCAATGGGGTATCGCCCTCGTCGAGGCCGATGCCATAGTGGAGCGGCTGACGGCTAAGCGTTTTATTGATGACCGCCGCTATGCGCGCGTCTTCGCGCGCGACAAGGTGCTATTCAACCGCTGGGGGCGCCTCAAAATCAGAGCCGCCCTCATGGCCAAGCGCCTTGCCTCCGACATCATAGCCGAGGCTCTCGCCGATATCGATGCCGAGGCATACGCCGAGGCGCTCAGGGCCACCATTGATGCCAAGCGGCGCATCACCCCCGATGCTGACACCCGCGAGGGGCGGCTACGCCTCTTTCGCCACGCCGCAGCGCGAGGCTTCGAGCCGCAACTCATCATCGAGGCTATCAACGCTGCCCCGACCGAGAGCTGACATAATCTTCGTTGCCGATTACGCCAATCTCAAATGTAGTGGTAACACATTGCCTGCAAACGACTGTATGCCGGTGATAGGCGCCGCTAAGCCCGGGTGCCGCGCTTCAGTATAGAAAGCCCGGCAGCCAGATGGGTATCTTATTGCCAAAACCTATCTCGATGTTGTCAGCAAGGACATAGCTGTCCGGCTTGTCAGCAATCTGCCGGTATCCCTTGTTCTTACCGCCCACTTCAAAGAGGTATTTGTGGTCGAGCATAAAGTCGCCCTCTTCGGCCGCCGTGAGGCGGCCCGCGATGCTGAGCATTGACGCCACAAAGCTTTCCCTTAGCGTGCCCGTCTTGTGTGATATCCCCAGAGCTTGCATCACTGATGGATTGTCAAATAGTATTTTTCCCGGCTTGGCAGAGCTTTTGGGTTGCGTCGTAGTGCCGGTGAGAGTGCGCAGTATTGCGCCATCGTTTAGCAGCCCGAAATATTTCATCAGCTGATTGCGTGTCACGGCTATATCTCTTGACAGCTTTGTCATATTGGGCACAAAAGGCACCTGCTCGGCGAGCACCACCAAGAGCTTTTTCAGCTTTAGCTGCGTCTCGTATTCGATGGGCGCAATGGCCGGTATGTCAATGTCAATAACCGATAGTACGATGCGCTCTACACGCTGCGAATACGTTAAGTCAGAGCTATCCATAAAGAATGGATAATAGCCTCTCTCCAGATACCTCTCATAGTCAGCTATTACCCGACATTGTGCGGCCATCGTCCTTGCAAGTGCGTGATGATTGCAGAGCATGTCGATAAGCGTAATAGGCTTAAAATCATAATGCCCCGTAAAATTGAGATACTCTCGGAATGACAGTCCACGCAGGTCATACACGGCCACTCGCCGCGACAGGTCGGCCACCTTGCTGTTAAGGTGCAGCAACGACGAGCCGGTGACCACAATATGTAAGCCGGGATAGCTGTCATAGATATTTTTCAGCTCCTGTTCCCAATTGGCGCGAGGGTATAGATGTGCCTCATCGAGATACAGATGCGTGCCGCCATGCTTATAGTGATAGTCAGCCAGGTCAACGATGGTGTAGTCATTGAAAAACAATTGGTCCAGCGAGGCATATATCCCCGTGTTGCCATTCGCTCTACACCTCTGCAACATCATAGTGGTCTTGCCGACGCCTCTGGCGCCCTTAATCATAATGAGACGGTCGTCCCATGCTATGTTATCGTAGAGATAGCGATGCAAGGGCGCATTAAGGCTCTCGGTCAGGCGAGCTGAAATTTCATAGATACGATGCATAATAATCAAGTTTTCACAAAATTACAAAAACTTTTCTTTACAAAGAAAGAAAATCACCAAAAATTGCTCTTTACAAAGAAAGAAAATCGCCAAAATTGCTCTTTACAAAGAAAAATCGGCCTATGGTATTTGTGCCTTCATCATAGACTGGGCAATCCGCCGGCGAATAGCTGTCGGGTCGGGCGATTTGCGCATCACGCAAAAAATGCGTAACTTTGCAACGTCGCTCGCGGGCGACACGAGATTATTTACATATTATTAGGGGTGCGCCGCGGCAGTCACTGCGATGCCACGGAGCTGAGATTATACCCTTTGAACCTGATGCGGTTAATACCGCCGTAGTGAAAATATTTTGTAACGATGAAGAATTACCATCTTCTTGCCGTCGTTGCGCTGCCGCTGTGTGCGGTGGCCTCGGCGTGGGCTGCCGATACTGAGGCACCCGACACTACAGTTGTGAACCTGCGCGATGTGGAGATTGTTGGCACTCGCGCCACAGCTAAGACTCCTATCGCGTTTACTAATGTGCAGAAGGCTGACATTGAGCACCTTAATGACGGCCGCGACATACCCTATCTGCTGGGTATGACGCCCTCGCTCATCACCACCAGCGATGCCGGCATAGGCATGGGATACACCTCGCTGCGTGTGCGTGGCACAGACGGCTCGCGCATCAACGTCACCGCCAACGGCGTGCCCCTCAACGATGCCGAGAGCCACAACCTATACTGGGTGGATATGCCTGACCTGGCATCGTCGCTGCGCGACATACAGATACAGCGCGGTGCCGGTACCTCGACCAATGGCGCCGGCGCTTTCGGAGCCAGCATCAATATGCTCACCGATGCGCCGTCTGTAACGCCCTATGCCGAGATCAGCGGCTCGTATGGCATGTACAATACCAACAAGGAGACGCTGCGCGTGGGCTCCGGTCTCCTCGGCGGACACTGGAGTGTCGATGCCCGTCTGAGCCACCTGGGCACTGACGGTTACATTGACCGCGCTTTTTCAAAGCTCTGGAGCTATTTCGGCCAGGTGGCATATAACAACGGCGGCACCTCGCTGCGCCTCCTCGCCTTCGGGGGCAAAGAGCAGACATATATGGCATGGGACTATGCCTCCAAGGAGGATATGGAGAAGTATGGCCGCACTTACAACCCCTGCGGCAAATATACCGATACTCAGGGTAATAAGGCGTTCTACGACGACCAGACTGACAACTATATCCAGCATCACTTCCAGCTGCTCTACAGCCAGGTGCTCACCGACGCTCTGCGCCTGAATGTGGCTCTGCACTACACCAAGGACGATGGCTACTACAACCAGTACAAGACCGGACGCACTCTCCTGGAGTATGGCCTGGAACCCTTTATGGTAGCCGGCTCTGATGAGCCCGTGGAGGAGAGTGACCTGGTGCGCCACAAGTTCAACCGCAACGGCTTTGGCGGCGGCCTCTTCTCGCTGCACTACACCAAGGGCCGCGTTGATGGCGTCTTCGGCGGCTCTGTCAGCAACTATCGCGGCAACCACTTTGGCCGCGTGGCGTGGGTACGCAACTATTTGGGCGACATCGACCCCCTGCAGGAATATTACCGCAATGTGGGTGAGAAGCTCGACGC
>JAEDNZ010000043.1 GCA_016302215.1 Muribaculaceae bacterium | reverse complement strand
GCTGTGCTCATTCAATAAGCATATACCATCTCCTTTGTCCTTTCTTTGTCAATCTCACGAAAGCGGCTAACGCTTGACGGCCGGGCGCGCATCAGCTCAATGCGCTTACCATTACTACACTTATATTTGTAAAAAGTCAAAAATAGGCCTTATGTGAGGGCGAGTTGCAAAAATAGTTGTAACTTTGTAGTCCCGAATGAAACGTGCCATACACAAAATATGGGTTATCTTCAGAGCATTGGCTCTGGTAATGGTGGCTCTGGCAGTGCTCCTGCCGGCGGCATTGTATTTGACATTGTCAACACCGTGGGCTCAGCAGCGCATGTGTGATGCGGCCCAATCAGTTTTAAGTCAGGTGCTTGCCACTGATGTGGCTGTGGGGCGTGTGGTGTATCACCCGTTCAATCGCATCGTCGTAGAGGATGTGAGCATCTGTGATGATGCCGGGCAGCCGGCAGCGGCAGTGGGCGCCATCAATGCGCGCTTTGAACTATTGCGCTTTTTGCACTCCGGCGATATCGTGGTGGATTATGTGGTCATTGATGACCTCTCGCTGGCATTGTCGCGTGCCTCGGCCGAGGCGCCGCTCAATATTCAGAATATCCTCGACAAGCTCAAAGGCTCCGGTGAGAAGAAAAAGACCAAATGGCAGCTTGCCATCAACACTGTGGTGCTGCGGCGAGGCTCTCTCAGCTATGATGTGGGCACTGCTGTGCCTGCTGACAGCCTTTTTGACAAGGACCATATCCGCATCAGTGACTTGCAGCTATATGCCTATCTGCCCAAGCTCTCTGATGGTGCTTTTGACATACGATTAGAGCATCTGAGTTTTGCCGAGCACAGCGGCTTCCGCCTCACTGACATCAGCGCCGCGCTATCGGTGGATAGCACCGGCATAGCCGTCTCTGACTTGAATGTCTCCCTACCCCATAGCCACGTCAGAGGTAGTGCCACCGCCGACATCAACGTTATGGGTGGCGACAAGCATCTCAGGGGCTTCACGGCGCGTCTTGACGATGTCAAGGCCTATGCGCCTGACTTGGCAATGTTTGTGCCGGCGCTGGCCAATGTGCGGCGCGAGGTAAATATGCACATTGAGGCCGGCGGCACGGCTGATGCTGTCACGGCGGCGCTCACTCTCACTGCCGGCTCAAATATTGATGTCTCGCTGACAGGTACGGCGCGCCGCAGCGAGGACAACGCTTGGGGTCTGACCATCGATGATTTGCGGGCTCGCGCCGGGGGCGCCGATGTAGCTGAGTTGATGGCATCATTCGGACGTCTCGGCAGCAAGCCGGCCTTGATGCTCTCGCGCTTAGGCTCTGTAAGTATTGACGCATCAGGATATGCTGATGTCAGCCATGCCGACATTCTCTGTAACGTCAGATCGACTTTGGGCAAAATAGCTCTCGACCTCAAAGCAGCCACGCCTGACCGCTACAAGCACATCAAATATGATGTGGCGGCTACAGCTGACATAGCGGGTCTCGCAAGCCTCGGCATAGGCAATGCCCTTGAGTCGGCCAATATGAGCCTGAAAGCCGCCGGCGCCGTAGCCGGCAGAACCATTACGGGCGAGGCTGATGCCGATATAGCAGCGCTGACCTTAGGCGGATACACATATCGCAATATCGCCGCCCACGCCGTGGTGCGCTCACTCACTGATGCCGATGTGTCGCTGTCAGTGGACGATGACAATTTAGAGGCCATCGTGGCTGCAGCATATCGTAAGAATCATGATATCAATACCCTTTGTGGCAACGTGCACGTCAGCCACTACGATCCGGCTGCTACCGGGGTGCTGACCAAATATGCCGGATACACGCTCAGCGGTGATGCTGACTGGACCATCGCCGGCTCGTCATTAGATGATGCTGAGTCACATCTTGAGATAAACCGCTTATATCTGGTCAATAATAGCGGCGATGGCATCACCATGGAGCACCTTGACATGGCATTACAGCGCGACGCCATCGACCAAGCTGAGGCTTCGCTGTCGCTGAAATCAGATTTCTTGTCGGGCACTCTCGATGGCCATTTGGTGCCATCTACGTTGGTGCGGCAGATGAAAGCTCTCATTGCCACCGCTATGCCTGACTTATTCCCCATTGATGATGCTACGCAGACCATCAATGATGCTGAGGCCAACGACTTCTCGTTTGAGCTGTCGCTGTCCAATGCCGAAGAGCTGTCAGAGTTCTTTAAGTTGCCGATGCACGTCATATACCCCGTAGATATCACCGGCGAAGTGAGCCACAGCGCCAATCGCGCATACATATATATTGACGCCCCCTACTTGCAGCAGGGCGATAAGATCATTGATGACACCTCGCTGTATGTGGCGCTGAATGGCAATGCCGGCACGGCCGATGTCTATGCCACGACCAACTTCCCGACGAAGAAAGGCCCCTTAGCTGCAAATATCAACATCACCGGTGCCGACAATCGCTTTGACACGCGTGTGGATTGGGCCATCGCACGCCGCATACCCGTCAACGGCATCATTGACTTCTCTACCACGTTAGGGCGCAGCGATGCCGGCTCGCTCATCACGAAGATTGACATCAATCCGAGCGCTATCACCTTCGGCGATGATATATGGCACTTTGAGCCTGCCATGGTGGCTGTCAATGACGGCAAAATCCATGTTAAGGACTTCAAGATGGTTGCCGACTCTCAGACCATAGCCATCGATGGTGATGTGAGTCAAAGCAGCGATGATGAGCTTGAGGTACACCTTAAGCAGGTGACGATAGGTGATATCTTTGAGACTCTCGAGATAGATAAGGCTCTGATAGGCGGTGTCGCCACCGGCAATTTCACGGCCTCGGCCTTGCTCTCCAAGAGCCCAGTCATCGTCACCGATGACCTCCATGTCAAAGACATTTCTTACAACTACTGTGTGCTTGGCGATGCCGATGTAAAGGCGCATTTCGACAATGAGAAGCAATCGGTAGCGCTTGATGCCGATATCGTCAGCCCCGAGGGCCGACACTCCTATATCAGCGGCGACATCATACCTGACGGCGAGCGCCTCGACCTCACCTTTGATGCCGACCACGTCAAAGTGGGATTTCTCAAGCCCTTTATGGCGGCATTCGCGCAAGATATTCAGGGATATGCTTCGGGCAAGGCACACCTCTTCGGCACATTTAAGTATATTGACCTCGAGGGCGACCTCCTTGCTCATAGCGTCAAGATCAAGATTGACTTCACCAACACATGGTATGAAGCGGCTGATAGTGTGCACATACGCCCCGGCATCATTGACCTCAAGGATATCACCGTGAAAGATGTGCACGGCAATACCGCGCTGCTCAATGGCTATGTCAAGCACACCTTCTTCAAAGAGCCGGTGTTTGACTTCAAGGTCACTCAGGCTCGCAATTTGCTGTGTTATGACGTGGGCCCCAAGCAATCGCCCGACTGGTATGGCACCATCTACGGCAATGGCAGCGCCACCGTCAGCGGCGAGCCCGGCGTGGTGAATATAGGCGTGAATATGACCACGGCGCCCCACTCCACCTTCACCTTTGTGTTGTCAGATAGGCTTGATGCTAATGAATACTCGTTTATCACATTCCGCGATGTCACGCCTCGCCCTGCTGATATTGACACGCTGATCACCGTGAGCGATGTGCCCGAGGCCGTGCTCGAATTTCAGCGCCGCATGCAGGCAAAGAGCGAAGACGCGCCATCGGCCTACAATATGGATTTCTACGTTGACATCACACGCGATGCCGAGATGATTATCGTCATGGACCCTGTGGGCGGCGACCGCATCAAAGCCACCGGCAACGGCAACTTGCGCATGACCTACGGCTCTGCCGACAATGACCTGCGCATGTATGGCTCATACGAGCTGGACAATGGCAGCTATAACTTCACGCTACAGGACATCATCATCAAAGACTTCACCATCAAGGACGGCAGCAGCATCACCTTCAGAGGCGACCCCTACTCGGCTCAGTTAGATATCAACGCCGTGTATGCCGTCAACGCCAACCTCAGCGACCTCGATGAGTCATTCCTCCAGGACAAGGAGCTCAACCGCACCAATGTGCCGGTGCATGCCCTACTGAAGGTCAAGGGCGATATGCGCCAACCCGACATAGGATTTGACCTGGAGTTTCCGACGCTCAACAGCGACACATACCGCAAGGTGCGCAGCATCATCTCCACTGATGAGATGATGAATCGTCAGATTATCTACCTGCTGGCCCTCAACCGTTTTTACACACCTGACTATGTGGCATCGACGACTAAGGGCAACGAACTATTCTCCGTGGCTTCATCTACGATATCGAGCCAGCTCAGCTCTATGCTCGGCAAGATTAGCGACAAGTGGAGCATCGCGCCCAACTTGCGCAGTGACCGCGGCGATTTCTCTGATGTGGAGGTCGATGTGATGCTGTCAAGCCGCCTGCTCAACAATCGTCTGCTCTTCAACGGCAACTTCGGCTATCGCGATAAGTCGCTCAACACCAATCAGTTTATAGGCGATTTCGATATCGAATACCTGCTCAATCGTCAGGGCACGCTGCGCCTGAAGGCCTACAACCGCTACAACGACCAAAACTACTACGTGCGCACGGCGCAGACCACACAAGGCGTAGGCATCATGCTCAAGCATGATTTTGACAATATCTTCTCATTCCTCCATCGCAAAAAGAAGCCGTCGCCGGCATCTGAGTCAGAGCGTGGCGACAGCATAGAGACTACTGATAGCATATCGGTGGCAACGCCTGCCTCGGCGGCAGATTAGTCGCGCGGACGTGCCTTGTATTGTTGCGGAGTCAGGCCGGTGTATTTCTTGAACAGTACGCTGAAGTAAGTGGCATTGTCAATGCCGCATTTGAGCGCCACCTCATACACGAGCATATCAGTGTTGTCAAACAGCTGCTTGGCAAGTGATATGCGTATGTGGAGTATGTATTCCGTGGTGGTGTATCCGGTGATGGCTTTAATCTTGCGATTGAGCTGAATACGCGACAGCGACATAGCATAGGCCAAATCGTCATAATCAATCTTGCCCTGCTGCATAGCTGTGTGCAGCACTTCCATAAACTTCTTGATGAAGGCACGCTCAGGCTCGTTGACCTGCTCTATCGCCTCATCATGGTTATCGGCATCGTCATGATGTGTATCCACTATCTTTGCCGTCATCATGCGAGTGTATTTCTCTCTGAGCAATTGTCTCTGCTCAAGCAGCTTCTCTACCCTGACATTCAGCTCATCAGCGTGGAAGGGCTTCTCGAGATAAGCGTCAGCGCCTACCTGCAGACCTCTCACGCGGTCATCGTGCTTCACCTTAGCCGTGACCATCACCACGGGGATATGACACAGCAGCTCGGAGGCGCGAATGCGCTGACACAGCTCAAAGCCGTCAATGCCCGGCATCATTATGTCTGTGATAATCAGGTCAGGCACTATCTCTACGGCCTTATCAAGGGCTTCCTCGCCGTCTTTGGCAAAGAAATAAGAGTAGTCTTGATTTAGTTGCAACTTGATATAGTGGGCAACATCGGCAGTGTCCTCAACGATAAGGACGCGCAAGCGAGAGTCGCCGGCAGCGATATCATCATCAACATTTTCAGTCCTGAACGATTTGAAGTCAGCATCATCAATGATTTGCTGCCCTCCGCCGTATTGGAGTGCGGCATCACTTTGCACTATCGGTAGCTTGACAATAAACGTGGAGCCGTGGTCAACCACGCTATAGACGTCAACAGTGCCATGCATAGCTTCCACACATAGCTTGACGATAGACAGGCCGATGCCGGTGCTCTCAGCGATAGAGCAATCTTTGTCGCGATAATATGGGCGGAAGATATCGTCGATCTTGTCGGCGCTGATGCCTTTGCCCGAGTCGCTGACATATATGGCGAGTACGTTGTCCTCAATGCGCGATGATATAAGCACATCAGAGTCAGAGTGTGAATACTTGATGGCATTGGCGATGAGGTTTTGCATGATGCGCTTGACGTAGTCAGGATAGAAATCCATCTCCACCTCATCATTCTGCGGGGCGTAGATGATGCGTATCCCCTTGTCGGCAGCAAAGGCTGAATAGCTCTCGCATAGCATTGACAACAGCCCTATGATATTGGCGTGCACACACAGAGGCAGAGGCATAGATGCTCCGGCCGATAGGCGCCCGGTCTCTAATATTTGGTTGATAAGCTCAAGCAGGCTGTTCTCGTGGTGCAGTATATGTCCGGCATCTTGATATGTGTCAGAACCCACTTCGGCGTGATGCAAGATGTTTTGAGCTGCCGAATGAATGACGGTGAGCGGCGTGCGAAACTCGTGTGTGATTTGTGTGAAGAAACGCTCTTTGCTATCGAGGAGCTCTTTTTGGAGCATCTGGCGGCGCCGGCGAGTCTTATATCTATATGATAGCAACACCACGATGATGGACATCGTGAGCACTACGGCTATGGCGATGGTCAGCGTCAGAGTGTTCTTGAGTTTGGCCTTGCTGTTTTCGAGTAGCAACTCTTCGTTGCGGAATTTGGCGTCATATTCTTGCAAAGCCTGCTGCATATCCTTATTGTAGAGCGTGTCTTTAATAGCGGTATAACGCTCCAGGTGAGTGATAGCCTCGGCGGGTGATGACGCCTTAAGTGCTTTGTATAACCCCAGGCGACTATTGCCTTCGTTGTAAAGGTCGCGTTTGGCCACAAAGACATCCAGCGCTTTACGGTAAGCCTTTATCGCCTCGTAAGACTGCCCCCGGGAGAGTAGCAATTCGCCCAACTGGTTGTTGCAGATGCCGTAAGATGTCTGCTGGCCATTGCTTTGGAGTATAGGCAATGCTCGATTTAACGATGCTAATGCCCGGTCAGTCATGCCCAAAGCCATCTGCGCTGATGCTATCTGTGACAGCCTGATACCGAGCTTAGCCTTCTTGCCGGTGACGCTATCGAGATAAAAAGCATGGTTGGCATAGCTCAGTGCCTCTTGATTTTTGTTCATAAGGTGGTAAATCTCTGACGCCATGCCATACTGAATGGCCATACGCGCCGAGTCGCGCGCCATAGTGCTATGATTTATCGCCTCGATGATGTATCGTTCGCCTTTTTGCGGCTCTTTTGAAGCGAGGTAAATGCCGGCAATCGTGTTGAGCGACGAGGAAATACGGCTGTGGTCGCCGAGCTGACGGTCTATGGCGAGGCTCTCCTCGGAGGCGTTGATGGCGGAGGCATAATCAGAGAGCCTGAAATATATGATTGACATCAGCCCCAGGCAGTCTGACTTATCAGTAGCAGCCTTGCTGCAAAGGGGGAGTGCCTTTTGTGAGTAATCCAAAGCCTTGTCATATTCCTGACAGTCAAGATAGTATTCTCCGGCCCAATACCACACCCATTTGTTGATGCTGTCCAAAGGGCTTTTGTCATTAAAAACTACTTGACGGTCAAAAAAGCCCTCACTGCGCATTTTCGACATAAAATCGTTGGCCACGCGGACCTTGTCAGATGCGTTATCATACTCAACAATCAGTCGAGCTAAATCATCATAATCGTCAGCATATGAGGCGCTTACGTTTAAAATCAACATCAACAGCGTCAATATTGATTTTAGTTTTGTATTTAGTGTCACTATGGCTTCAGAAATCAAAATCAACGATAACTTTTAATACGATATTATGTAGCAAAGGTACACAATTTAATCTGCTTTGACAAAAATTCAGTTAAATAATTGCGCAAAACTACCAATGATTGGTCTAAAAAGTTAGGTTGGATTACCAAATACATAAGTCTCCGCCCTATCATTTGGGACGATGACCCAAAAATGAACGGAGCTTGCAAATAAATGCCGACACGCAGTTTTTAGAGCGAGTGACTGTTGATGACTGCGACTTAGCCATCTGCATTTCTTGGGCATACTGAGCTACTCGTTCATCAATGATGCGCTGCACCTCCTCGTTGCTCAAAATTGGTTTGGTAGTATTTATAGACATAAAACTAAAGATTGGGTTTTGGTATCGCAAAGTTACAGCAAAAACCCTCCGGGGAGGTATCACTCCAGTGACATTGAATATCACTGTAGTGACATTTTTCAAGAAAAGAGTAAATTTACGGCGCTTTTGGTGTTAAATTCTGTAAAAATAGACAAAGCCGACCAATACAGACGAATAAGCCTAATTGGTCTAATTAGCCTAATTGGTCTAATTAGTCAATAGTAGTTGCAGTGGCAGCCATAGGTTAAAGGGTGTTAAAGCCCTTGCGCAATTCAGAATAAGGCAGTACCTTTGCACCACGAAACATCGCGGGTTGGAGCAGTGGTAGCTCGTTGGGCTCATAACCCAAAGGTCGCAGGTTCGAGTCCTGCACCCGCCACAAATGCAGAGGACGCCTCACCAAGAGAGAGCGTCCTCTGCTATTTTATACTTGCAGAGCAATGTGCGAGGCCGTTGCGTGTGTGTGATGGGTCGGGAATGGTGCTCTCGTGTCGAATACTTCAAACAAATCTCAGATGATCCATCATTGTATCGGCAAATGGCGTCTCGCCGATTTTTACGAAGCCCAATTTGCGATAGAGGCGATAGGCATTCTCGTTGGTCGGCTCCACGAGCAGCGCTGCGGGCTTTCCGAGCGCATTGGCGAGCTTGACGCCGTGCATAAGCAAGGCAGAGGCTATACCCCTACCCCTGTACTGCTCAAAGACACCCAAACTGTCAAGGTAGAACTCATCGGGCGTTGTCTCATCAGCCATACCTCGCATATCTTTACCCAGCATGGTGGCAGCCATCGCCATAAACCGTTCGCGCAGCTTATGCAGCTGTGCACCATCGTATGCCACAATCAGGCCCATCGGTGTGTCATCATCATCTGCCGCTACAAAGGTGTTAAGATAGCTGTATTGGCTGTCAGGCATAGATGCGAGCGCCTCAAACATTCTTTGCGCATCATCAGCCGTGTGGTCAGGGGCGGCAAATTCGGCGATTATCTCATGCCCTATGGCCATCGTAACAACTTGCGCTATCAGGGGCGCCTCATGTGGGTAGGCTTGTCTTATCTTCATGGTATGAAATGATGATTATTTATCCGGGAATGTCTTGCGCTCAAAGGCATCAATAAAGCTGCCTTCAGTAGCATTATAGATAGCAGCGCCTATGGCATCAGCATAGGCTCTGATGCTATGGTAGCTGCTGAAGGCTATGCGGAAGCTATCTAAGATGTCGTGGAGATGATAGCCTTTGTATTCTGATATTACGCGAGCTTGCTCTTTGCTTTCTTCTTTATAAAAATGGGGCTGTATCGAGACCACTTCATTGCTGTCATTGACAGATATGGTCTTCAGCCACGAATGGTCAGCTCCGGCCAGATATACCTCACGATAGCCCATTGTCAGCGCTATCATAATCGATGGGATAAGCACGTTGCGAGGGCGAGGCATACCCCAATTATGCTTGAAAGCCATACGCTCAAAACACCTGAAGCCTTCGATGCCGACGGCATTGAAGGTGCACACTTTGACGCCCTCGCCGGCGAGACGTCGGGCAGCAGTTCTAAAGCGCGACGGCACAAACAGTGTGATGCCCCACTGCGCGGCCGCAATGTTGGACCATAATCGCTGCACGTTATCCTGCTCAGTGCGCACAAAGAAGTGGGGGTCGGCCAAGACGTAATAATCAGGCTTGAGCAGCCGGAACTCAGGCGCATTGGCGGCGAAATTCACGGCTAAAGTGGTGTGTTTGCGCAGGGTGTCAATGCGAGTGTCAATAGTGGTGCGCAGCGATGGCCCGTTGGCTAAAATCACCAATGCATCGGCATGGCGCTGCCGCTCTATGTGGCAATGCCGCGATTGCATGATGATTTTCACCATGCTTTTAGCTGTAAGGCCTGTCAGGTGCAGAATGTCAGAGGCTTTCATCGTCATAGATATGAGTGTGGAGGTATTCGATCACCTGGTGCGATACCAGTGCCGGGGCATAACTACGCAATTTCTCCATCGAGAAGAGGCGAGTAGTGGTGTAAAGCGTGCGCAGCTTGCGGCTATAAATCCATCGCGCCCATGTGGCTTTAATAGTAAAGATGCGTTTGTGCCCCAACCTAAAGGCCAATGCCTCGGCTATATCATGGAGCGTAGGCGCAGCGCCATCGGTGACATTAAAGGTCAAGCCGGCTCCCAGAGTCAGACGCACGGCTTGGGCTACATCTACACCATGCACTACCGACAGGCGTGCCTCGTTGCCGCGGATATGCATAAATGAGCCACGGCTCACACCACGCGCCAAACGCATCATAAAGCCGTCCATGCCGGTGGCTACGATGTGAGGCAGGCGCAAAATAGTAGGCGCCACACCCATAGTAGCAGCCTCGGCGGCAAAGCTCCGCTCCGCTGCGGCTGTCGGGCTGTCAGACACGATGGCGTGCTCTTCAGTGACAGCCTCCGCATCAGCGACCGCTGACATATCGTAGATGTCAGTATCGGAGAGCAGCACCGCATAGTCAACCGGCCTGCCCTCAATGACATCTACAATCTCAAATTCCGGCATCTCTCGCTCAAGATAAGGACGCAAGAACGCTCGGCGGCTCAATCCGGCCACATAAACAATGGGCATCTGAGGGTGTTGAGACATAGCTATATTTTGTGTTGATTTTTGTGATTATCTATTCATTATCCAATATTTCATCAATAAGCGGCCAAAGGATGCCGGCAGCCCATTGTCGCGCAAGACAGCCCTTCGCTCCACGTTGTTGCGCCATAGTCGGGCACGCCATGTGCCTGACAAGCCGCCTGGCGACATCACCACAATATCTTCATCAATGTATTTGTGATGAAACCGGCTATTGGCAAAGAGCCGTATCCACATATCGAAATCGCCGCATATACTGTAGCGCGTGGAGTAGTCACCAATGTCGCGCATAGCACCAAGGCGTATATACAACGATGGATGCGGCGGGCAGCAACCATAAGCCACTAACCGTGGACTGAAACGCCGGCAATCGTAGCGACGGATGATGCGCTCACTACCCGGGGCGGCATACACCACGTTGCCATAGACAAAATCAAGACCGGAGTCAGCGGCAAAGGCATCGGCTATATGCTGCAACACCCGTGTAGAGGCCAGTCGGTCATTGCCGTGAAGAATGCCTACGATGTCGCCCGTGGCGCAGTGTAGCCCGGCATTGATGGCATCATACACGCCGCGGCGCTCACAGCGTATTACTTTAGTAATCACCGACTTGTGCCGGGCCAAGACATCCGGTGTGTTATCATCGCTAAAACCATCTACCACTATCAACTCCACATCGCCGCTGAATATCTGCCTCTCCAGGCTCTCAAGCGTAGCGTCAAGAGTAGAGGCTTCATTGAAGACCGCCGTGACTATACTGACTTTCATAACGCCGACATTTGCATATTATAAGCCACGATGAGCACTGCCGTTATCAACAAAGCATACACCACGGCATAGATTTTAAACGCCCGGCAGCGCCAATGGTTGACCACTACATAGGCAGCTGCGGGCAACAACGCGGGCAACAGCGGCAGATAATAACGCGAAGCCATGCCGGCTGATAAATATGCCGTGCAGATATAGCATAGCACTGCAGCGCAAGCCATCTGCGTAAGCGTAGCTCTCACCTTAACATCAGAGCGCCCCACACAAAATAAGAAGTAATAGATGATGCACGCCCCTACGGCATACCACGGATATGCCACGTGGGCATAAGCCAGCGATGGACCGAAGACCATATCCCGGCCAAAGCTCCAAGGAAACGGCACCATATATTGCACCGCTGCGGTCAATGGTAGCCGCAACAACTTCTGCCACCAGCTCAGAGATGTATAATCGCCAAGTATTTCGGCGTATGCTATGTGCTGCGGCGCTATCACTACCATAGCAGAGTCTTCACCGCCGGCAATCACCTTTGATGGGGTAGAAACGAAACCTCCCACTAAATATGAGATGCGCCATACCACAATCAGTCCGGCCACGACCAATAGGGTTGCGACAAACGCCCTGCGATTTACACGCCATGGCAGCATCACTATGGCTGCTATGGCCATGAAGGGCAAATAATTGGCTCGTATAAGATACAGCCCTGATGCCGCCGCCACTAATGCCAATATGCCACTAATGGGATAGCGACCGATGCTGATGCGGCGCAGGCTGATTAGTCCGTAAAACGCCAATGCCATCGACAAGCACACCATGGCATCTTTGAGCAATATAACGCCCGATGCGAGGAAATAGCACACCGAGGCTATCATGACCATTGACACACCGGCAATGCGGCGATTGTCAGTGGCTTTATGCGCTATGGCTCCGGTGAGTATTATTGTGAACATCACTGCTGCGATATTGGCGATGATGGGCACCGCGATATTTAATCCGAACACACGCATCAATGCAGACACAAACAGCCCATATCCTCGCATCGAATTTAAATACTCGCCTCCCGGCAATCGCAACTCATACAGGGCAGCTACCCATGTGCGCTTAGCATCGATATTATTGAGCACCGGCGCATCTAAGCTGCCTCCGCAGGCCGTGGTGAAATAATTAATGTTGAGGGCATAGCCGATGGCGAGCAATGTAAAAGCCGCCAATAGAGTCCACCAGCCCATCGAGCTGCGCCAACGGCATCGATAATAGCACGCGCATACTATGCTCCACAGCGCTGCCAATGCTATCGAAGAGCCAATAACGGGAGCGCCGCGCCACTGCATCATAGCGCCGACAATAATGGCCAAGGATATTGCCTGTCCTATTATATAGTATGTGTTGCGTCGAACCATTTCGACT
>JAEDNZ010000042.1 GCA_016302215.1 Muribaculaceae bacterium | reverse complement strand
AGCGTCTCGGCATTGAGGTGTCGGCGTATGCGATTGAGGCCCGAGGGTATGACGTAAACGCCCACAAAGGTCCATATTATCAGGAAGAATAAGAGCTTGGCTACGGATTGCAACATCTGCGAGCCCTCCACGCTGTTGTTGAGGGCTATTGATGAGAGCAGCACCATCATCACCACGGCAAACAAATCTTCCACGATGAGCACGGCCAGCACCTGTGAGGCAAATTTTTGCTGCCGCAGACCCATATCGGTGAAGGCTTTGAGTATGATGGTGGTTGATGACATCGAGAGCATGCCCCCGAGAAAGAGGCTGTTGATGGTGTTGAAGTGCATGAGCCGCCCCACCACAAAGCCCACGCCCATCATGCCGGTGACGATAATCAGGGCGGTTACCACGGCCGAGCCTCCCGAGCGCACCAGCTTCTTGAAGCTGAACTCCAGACCGAGCGAGAAGAGGAGCACCACGATGCCTATCTCAGCCCAGAAGTCAATGTTCTCGGCGGTGGTGACTGATGGTATGTAAGTGAAATTGGGGCTTGCGAGGAAGCCGGCCACGATGTATCCGAGCACCACAGGCTGCTTGAGCCACTTGAAGAGCACGGTGACAATGGCTCCCATCAGGAGAATGAATGCCAGGTCGGTGATTAAGCTTTCGATGCTCATAGCGCTGATTGGTGTGGTGGTCGGTGATGTGAGGTGTCAGAAACTGAGCTGATTGGTGAGGGTGGCGGATATGGTGGGGTAGAGCTGCTCAAAGCGCTCAAAGAGGCGCAGGTAGTCAATGTTCTCCCGCGCGCGTATCACCAGATTGAGGCGGGTCTCGCCGCCGGCATAGTCGTATTCGATGTAGTAGTTGTCGAGGCGAGTGTGCTCTTGCGCGAGGACGTTGCGATATGCCTCGATGTCGTGGAGTATGATGCTCAGACGGATGCGCACGATACGCGACTCGGCGCCAAAGCCGGTCTTGTGCTCGAGGCGCTCTATCTGCACCAATACAAACATTATCAGCGCCGTTGCGGCCACAGATATCCAGTATAGACCGGCGCCAACGGCGAGGCCGAGAGTGGCCACCATCCATATACCGGCAGCCGTAGTCAGGCCTTTGACCGAGCCTTTCATCTGTATGATGGCTCCGGCGCCGAGAAAACCGATGCCGCTGAGCACTTGTGCGGCGATGCGCCCGGGGTCGCCGTTTTTCAGCCCAAGGTATTCTTGGGGGATGTAAATTGACAGTATCATGGCGAGGGTGGCGCCCATAGCAATGAGGGCGAAGGTGCGCACCCCGGCTGACTGCCCTTTGCGCTTGCGCTCGTAGCCTACGATGCTGCCTAAGAGCATACTCAACACCATACGGTATATGGCTCCGGCGGTGGTGATATCCACGGAGTTGATAGCCTCATAGATAGAGGTGTATGCATCAGATACATATGCGAGCATCGCGGCGAGGGTAAGGATGTGGTGTGGCTTTATTTAAGCTCAAACGAGCGAGAGGTGAGACGGTAGTTGTCGGCAAAGAGCTCCACAGTGTAGGCGCCGGCGGTCAGCGCGGTGTTGACGTCCCAATATATGGTGACGCCGCCGATTTCCTCGCCGGCATACTCGATGGTCTTTTTGGCAGAGTAGCCAACGTTGCCGCCTTCAAAGGTAAATGTGCCACCATTGCCTAAGAGCTGACCGGAGGGCGACACGATGCGCAGGTAGATGGTCTTCTCACCCACGGGCGTGGAGTTGTTTTGCGGGATGGTGAAGGTGACCTTGAGCTGCACGGCTTTCTTTACGTTTTTCTCTTGCTTGCCTTTTTTGTTGAGGGGTGTGAGGGCCACGCCGGTGACGTTGAGCTTCTCGGCGAGGGTCATGCGCTCAGAGAGCACTTCGTTGCGGCGTGAGGTCTCGGCTACCTGGCTGTTGAGCTGTGAGTTTTGCTCTTTGATTTCTTGGTTTTCAGAGCGCAGCGCCTCGTTTTCCTTGTTGAGGCGGTCAATCTCCTCCACATAGTGGCGCAGCAAGGCGCGCAAAGTGGAGATTTCGTCTTTGAGCTTGGCTATCTCGGCGGCAGACTTGGTCTTTTGGTTTTTCAGCTCCTGCTGCAGCTTCTCCACCTGGAGGCGCGCGGCCTCGTACTTCTCGGTGAGCTCACGCTTGACAGAATCGTTCATGATGGCTTGGCGCGAGGTCTCAAATTGCGCAAATTCGTCGTTGAGAGCTTTGTAGTCAGCCTCAAGCTGTTGCTGCTCATAGTCGAGTTGCAGCTGCTCTTTTTCGGCGATAGCCTCTTCGATGGCTTTGCGGCTGCGTATGTTGTCAATCAGGAGGTAGGCGATAGCTGCGACGACGACCACGCCTATGGCAATGATGATGCCCATCGCAGAGCGTTTGCGTTTGGGCGTTTGCGGGGTGTCAGGAGTGTCGTATTGGGGCGTATTATCAGTGCTCATAATTGTATGTTGTAGATAGTATATAATAAATCACGCTACAAATTTAGCAATAAAATCTCAAAGAGGCGTTCTCACTGAGCCAAAATGACCGTAAATGGTAATTTTTTACTACTTTTTAGCAAATGCCGGGTGAGACCGTTTTTGCAGCCGGATAAGGAAAAAACTAAGCAGGCCGGAGTGATGTGACATTCCGGCCTGCTTGTGAGCGGTTATAAATCAGTAGTTAGAAGTGCTGATTAGTTGCGTTTGGTCTTTTTGCCATAGCCATAGCGAGCGGCAGCGCCGAGCTCTTCTTCGATGCGGAGGAGCTGGTTGTACTTGGCCATACGGTCAGAGCGGCTTGCCGAGCCGGTCTTGATTTGTCCGGCGTTGGTAGCAACGGCGATGTCAGCGATGGTAGCGTCTTCGGTCTCGCCTGAGCGGTGAGAGATGACGGCGGTGTAGCCATTGCGCTGAGCGAGCTCTACGGCGCGGAGGGTCTCGGTGAGAGAGCCGATTTGGTTGACCTTCACGAGGATAGAGTTAGCGCAACCTTCGTTGATACCGCGCTCGAGGTATTTCACGTTGGTGACGAAGAGGTCGTCGCCCACGAGCTGGCAGCGGTCGCCGATGAGGTCGGTGAGTATCTTCCAGCCTTCCCAGTCGTTCTCGGCCATACCATCTTCGATAGAGTCGATGGGGTATTTCTCAACGAGGGTCTTGAGGAACTCAGCCTGCTCGGCGCTGGTGAGCTTGGGAGCGTTGGCGCCCTGCTTCCAGGTGTAGTCGTAAACGCCATCGTGGAAGAATTCAGAAGAAGCGCAGTCGAGGCCGATGGTGACATCCTTGCCGGGAACGTATCCGGCGAGCTCGATAGCCTTGATGATTACGTTGAGGGCATCTTCGGTGCCTTCGAGGGTGGGAGCGAAGCCGCCTTCGTCGCCGACAGCGGTGCTGAGGTTGCGCTCTTTGAGGACTTTCTTGAGGTTGTGGAATACCTCGGTGCCCATGCGGATGCCTTCGTGGAATGAGGGAGCGCCGATGGGGCGGATCATGAATTCCTGGAAGCAGATGGGAGCGTCAGAGTGCGCGCCGCCGTTGATGATGTTCATCATAGGCACGGGCAGAGCGTAGGTGTTGCAGCCACCGATGTATTTGTAGAGGGGGAGGTCGAGATAGTCAGCAGCAGCCTTAGCCACAGCGAGCGATACGCCGAGGATGGCGTTAGCGCCGAGGTTGCTCTTGGTGTCGGTGCCGTCGAGGGCGAGCATCTTCTCGTCGATGGCGATTTGGTCAAGAGCGCTCATGCCCACGAGAGCTTGAGCGATGGGGCCATTGACATTGGCCACAGCTTTGAGCACGCCTTTGCCCATGTAGCGGTTTTTGTCGCCGTCGCGCAGCTCAAGAGCTTCGTTGACGCCGGTAGAAGCGCCGGAGGGCACTGAAGCGCGGCCGCGAGCGCCTGATTCGAGGATTACATCAACTTCTACAGTGGGGTTGCCGCGAGAGTCCAGGACTTCACGACCGATGATTTTTTCAATTTTCATGATTGTTTGATAAAAACGTTATGAAGAGTTGTGTTAATGGATTATCGAGAGGGGGGTGTTTTACGGCTGCAAAGGTACTAATTTTTAAGCTATTTAGCATCTTAATAAAGCTAAAAAATGCGATGTTACCACTCAATGGTGAATGATACGCTGTCAAGTTGCACGGGGATGGGCGGCGCTATCTTTGCCACGGTGATAGAGCCGGAGGTGATTTGCGGAAATTGGGCGGTGAGGGCTTTATGTAGGCGGGCGGCGACGCGCTCCAGCAGATTTGCCGGCTTGTCCATCTCGCGGCAGATGATGTCGATGACATCGGCATAGTTGATTGAGCCGGCGATGTGGTCATACTGCATTGGGGCGTCGCAGTTGAAGTATAGTGAAGCTGAGACGCTAAAGTCATTGCCTACGACGCGCTCTTGCGCCATGACGCCGTGGTGGGCGTAAACGTGCAGATTGTTGATGTCAATGTGTCCGGTCAGTTTTTTCATTTGCGTCGCTTGGATGATGATTGTTTGCGTGTCTTGGTTTTGGCGGGCTTGCGGCTCTTTTTGCTTTTGAGGAGCTGGGCCACGGGGACTTTCACGCCGAGGTCGTCGAGACCGTGCGGCTTGTTGTTGTCGTCAACGATAGCGAAGTCAAGCTGCTTGCGCTCAAGGTTGCAGCGCGCCACTTGCACGTTGATGTTGTCGCCGAGGCGGTATCTGTGGCCGTGCCGGCGCCCGATGAGGCAGTAGTTTTTGTCGTCGAAGTCATAGTAGTCATCGGCGAGGTCGCGCATGGGCACCAGGCCTTCGCATTTGTTGTCGTCAAGCTCTACATATAAGCCCCACTCGGTGACGCCGGAGATGACTCCGCTATATACCTCGCCCAGGTGGTCGGCCATGTATTCCACTTGCTTGTATTTGATAGATGCTCTCTCGGCGTTGGCCGCGAGCTGCTCCATGGCTGAGGAGTGGTTGCAGAGGTCTTCGAGCTTTTCGGCGTTGACGCTGCGGCCGCCGTTGAGGTATCTGTCAAGCAGGCGGTGCACCATCATGTCGGGGAAGCGGCGTATGGGCGATGTGAAGTGGGTGTAGAAGTCAAATCCCAGGCCATAGTGGCCGATGTTGTGGGTGGTGTAGATGGCTTTGGCCATAGAGCGTATGGCCAGGGTGGAGAGGAGGTTTTCCTCGCCGTGGCCTTTGACGTCGGCGAGCATCTTATTGAGCGAGCGGTTGACTTCGCGTGCCGAGCCGTTGGTCTTGACTTTGTAGCCGAAGGTGCGCGACAGGGCGGCGAGGTCAGAGAGCTTTGACACATCGGGCACATCGTGGACGCGATAGACAAATGCTTTGGGCTTCTTGCGTGATGCGGGCTTGCCGATGGCGGTGGCCACGGTGCGGTTAGCAAGGAGCATAAATTCCTCGATGAGCTTGTTGGCGTCTTTTGACTCTTTGAAATATACGCTGATGGGGTGGCCGTGCTCGTCAATCTCGAAGCGCACCTCGCAGCGGTCAAAATCCACCGAGCCGTTTTCAAAGCGCCGGTCGCGCAAAATCTTGGCGAGGCGATCGAGTGTCAATATCTCGTCGGCGTAGTCGCCATGACCGGTCTCTATCACCTCTTGAGCCTCCTCATAGGTGAAGCGGCGGTTGCTGCGGGTGACGGTGCGGCATATCTGCGAGTCGATGATGCGTGCGTTGTCGTCCATGGTGAAAATCACCGAGAAGGTGAGCTTGTCTTCGTCGGGGCGCAATGAGCATATCTCATTGCAGAGGCGCTCTGGGAGCATGGGCACCACGCGGTCCACCAGATACACCGATGTGGCGCGCTGCTGCGCTTCGCGGTCGATGATGGTGTCGGGGCGCACGTAGTGAGTGACGTCGGCAATATGCACGCCTACCTCGAGGTTTCCGTCGGGCAGGCGTCTGAGCGAGAGCGCGTCGTCAAAGTCCTTGGCATCGCGGGGGTCGATGGTGAAAGTGGTGACTTGGCGCATATCGCGGCGGGCAGCTATCACCTCGTCGGTGATGTCGGGGTTAATGCGGTCAGCGGCGCGCTCTACGGCGGCGGGGTATTTGTATGGGAGGTCAAACTCGGCGAGGATAGCGTTGATCTCGGCATTGTTCTCGCCGGCTTGTCCTAAGATGTCGATGACCTCGCCGCGAGGGTTTTTGGCATCGTCGGGCCACGATGTAATTTTGACTATGGCTTTGTCGCCGGATTGGCCGCCTTTGAGCTTGTTCTTGGGGAGTATGATGTCGTTGGCCAGATATTTAGAGTCGGTGGAGAGGGTGGCAAAGTTGCGCTCCACATTGAGGGTGCCTATGAACGTCTGGTCTTTTTTCTCGATTATGGCGGTGACTACGGCCTCAGGTTCGCGGCCTTTGACGTGGGCGCAGATGCTGACCTGCACGCGGTCGCCATTGAGGGCTCGCAGTGAGTTGCGCTCCGCCACGAAGATTTGCTCGCCGTCTTCATCGGTGATGACGCTGTTTTTGCCGTTGGCGCGGCGCACGAAGGTGCCGGTAGCCACTACGTTGCGTTCCGGCGTCTTGTACTTGCCGGGTGCCACTTCGATGATGAGGCCGTCAAATGCGAGCTCGGCTAAGTGCATAGCCACGGCGCGCTGCTGCGAGGGGGTGGTGATGCCTATGGCTGAGGATACTTGCTTGTAGTTGTAAGTCTTGGCGGTGGGGGCGGCGGTGTATTGCTCTACGGCGTCGTAGAGCGCGCGGATTGCTGATTTTTTGTTTTTAGCGGCCATTGTCGTTTCGTAATAAAGATGAGGAGAAAGGTGAGAGGTGTGTTTGTCGCTTTAGGGTGGAGTGGTAAATCATTGGCGACCGCCGAGGCATAAGGCCGGGACGGTCGCGCAATGTGAGGGTGTCAGGCGTCAATGTTGGCGTAGGAGGCGTGTGCCTCGATGAAGTCGCGTCGCGGACCTACGTCTTCGCCCATGAGCATAGAGAAGATGCGGTCGGCTTCGGCGGCGTCGCTGATATTGACTTGCTTGAGAATGCGGTTTTCGGGGTCCATGGTGGTGTCGCGCAGCTCTTCGGCGTCCATCTCGCCCAGACCTTTAAATCGCTGCACGGTGGCTTTTCCGTCGTGGGCGGCGATGAACTGCTTGACTTGGTTGTCGTCCCAGCAGTATTCTTCGGTCTGGCCGCTCTTGCATTTGTAGAGGGGCGGTGTGGCCAGGTAGAGGTATCCGTTTTCGATGATGGGCCTCATGCGGCGGAAGAAGAATGTCATCAGCAGCGTGGCGATGTGAGCACCATCGACATCGGCATCGGTCATGATGATAATCTTGTGGTAGGCGAGCTTGCTGAGGTTGGGTGCCTTGGGGTCTTCTTCGGTGCCGATGGTGACGCGGAGGGCGCGGAAGAGGTTGGTGATTTCCTCGTTGTCGAATATCTTGTGCTCCATGGCTTTTTCGACGTTGAGAATCTTGCCGCGCAGAGGGAGCACGGCCTGGAACTGGCGGTCACGCCCTTTCTTGGCTGATCCGCCTGCCGAGTCGCCCTCCACGATGAAGAGCTCGCAGTCTTCGGCGTGGCGCGATGAGCAGTCAGTGAGCTTGCCGGGGAGGCCGCCGCCCCACAGGGGTGACTTGCGCTGCACTTTCTGGCGCGCGTTGTAGGCGGCGTGGCGAGCCTGGGCGGCGAGAATGACTTTCTCTACGATCACCTTGGCTTGGCGCGGGTTTTCCTCAAGGTAGTAGCGCAGAGCCTCGCTGACGGCTGACTGCACGGCGCCGGCCACCTCGCTGTTGCCGAGCTTGGTCTTGGTCTGACCCTCAAACTGGGGCTCCATGACCTTGACGGAGATGACGGCTGTGAGGCCTTCACGGAAGTCATCGCTGGAGATTTCGACCTTGGCGTTTTTGAGGAGGTTGTTGTCTTCGGCGTATTTCTTGAGTGTCAGTGTGAGGCCGCGGCGGAAGCCGGTGAGGTGTGTGCCACCCTCGATGGTGTTGATGTTGTTGACAAACGAGTATATGTTTTCGTTGTAGGTGTTGTTGTAGGTGAGCGCTACCTCCACGGGTATGCCCTGGCGCTCTGTGTTGAGGTGTATTACATCGTTGATGAGCGACTCTTTGTTGGAGTCAATGTACTGCACAAACTCGCGCAGGCCGTCCTTGGAGTGGAATGTCTCGCGGCGGGGCTTGCCCTGGGCGTCGAGGTTGCGCATATCGCTCAGGTGCAGCGTGATGCCGGCGTTGAGGTATGCGAGGTCGCGGAGGCGGTTGGCGAGGGTGTTGTAGTCATAGACCGTGGTGGTGAATATTGATGCATCGGGCTTGAAGGTGATCATGGTGCCGGTGTGGTCACTGGTGCCTATCACGGTGAGCTCGGAGGTGGGCTTGCCGCAGCTGTATTCTTGCATATAGGCTTTGCCATCGCGGTGCACCTCGGCGCGGAGGTATGTGGAGAGGGCGTTGACGCAAGATACGCCTACGCCATGCAGACCGCCTGATACTTTGTAAGAGCCTTTGTCAAATTTGCCGCCGGCGTGGAGCACGGTTAGTACCACCTCGAGGGCGCTTTTGTGCTCTTTTTCGTGCATGTCCACGGGTATGCCACGGCCGTCATCGACCACGGTGATAGAGTTGTCAGCGTTGATGGTGACATCGATGTGACGGGCAAAGCCTGCTAAGGCTTCGTCGATGGAGTTATCTACGACCTCATACACCAGGTGGTGGAGGCCTTTAGCTGAGATGTCGCCAATGTACATTGCGGGGCGTTTGCGCACAGCCTCCAAGCCTTCGAGGACCTGGATATTACTGGCGCTATATTCCTCTGTTTCTTCTGCCATTGTATTGTAGTTGGTTGATAATATATCGTTGTGAAATTAGCAAACAAAGTTAGGCATTTTTTCTGACGTGTGCAAGTGAAAAAAGTGTAATAAAATCGCAATCGCGGGCGGGGTCGTTATGCAGCTAGCAGTGGGGTGTGAGGATAACGAAGGCGGCGGCTCGTGGTGAATAGTCGAGCCGCCGCTGTTATGGTTGGTTGAGAAATCGTCTTGACTGAATGTGTGTCAAGTGATGAGGGAGGTGTCGTGTGTGTATGAAGGGGAGTGATGGTGATTACTTGAGGGCGTCCTTAACGGCGTCGTTGGGCACCATTTCTTCTTTGAAGATGTAAGCGCCGGTCTTGGGTGATTTCACCATTTTGATTACCTTGCTGTAGGTACGGCCTTCGCCCTTTTGGAGTGATGCAACGGTTTTCTTTGCCATATCTCAGAAGTATTATTTTATCTCCTTGTGCACAGTCATGCGCTTGAGGATGGGGTTGTATTTTTTCAGTTCGAGTCTCTCGGGGTGGTTTTTGCGGTTTTTGGTGGTGATGTAACGCGATGTGCCGGGCATACCGCTTGCCTTATGTTCGGTACATTCGAGGATGACTTGTACGCGATTACCTTTAGCTTTCTTTGCCATCTTGTTAGAATCCTAAAAATTTAATATCGTTTTCTTTCAAAAAGCCTTGCTGATATGCTTGCTTCATCGCAGCGTTGAGGCCGAGTTTGTTGATGGTGCGCAGACCGGCGGCTGAGATGGTCAATGAAATCCAGATACCTTGCTCTACCCAGTAGAACTTCTTGTTGAAGAGGTTTACGTTAAATCTGCGTTTGGTGCGACGCTTCGAGTGAGAAACGTTGTTACCCACCATAGCTTTCTTGCCGGTGATTTGACAAATCTTTGACATGGCTGTAGTTGGTTTATCTTACTTGTCGTTATCTATTTAAAAAGAGTGACGATTGGTGGCGGCCATCTCAGTCTCATATCACCGCAGAGCGCATCATTCTCTGCGGCTTTAAAGGATGAGCCACAAATCAGCGTGCAAAGTAACGAAAAATTATTGGAATACGCAAGTACTTGGCGGCCAAAAAGTGAAAATTATGTTTTTTTGGCTGAAAAAGGGGCATCGCGGCCGGCAGTGACGCGTGCGAGCCGGGCCGGCCATGATGTCAGCGATGTGGGTGCGGGCAGTGCGAGGCCGCCTCGCCGTCAGATGCGGTCAAGCACGGTGGCGATGAGGTCGCGTATGCCTTGCTTGTAGTTGGGGTTGGCGTCGTTGTTAAATCTGTTGGCTATGATAGAGCATACGGTCATGGCACGGTGGCCCATGAGCTTGGCGAGGCCTTGCAGGGGAGCGCTCTCCATCTCATAGTTGGTGATGCGGCGGCCGTTGTGTGAGAATTCTTCGATGCGGCGGTTGAGATCGGGGTTGGCGAGGGCGAGACGCACCTCGCGGCCCTGTGGGCCATAAAAACCGACGGCAGAGATGGTGTTGCCGCGCACCATGTCGTCAGCGCCGATTTGCGCCACGAGCGATGGGTCGGCATCTACGACGTAGGGTTTGGCCCAGAGAGGGTTCCAGTGCACGCTCTCGGTGAAGTGATGCTCAAAGTCAAGGTCAGCGACGGTGTTGCGGCCGGCATAGAAGTTGAGCACGCCGTCAAAGCCTATTGATTTCTCGGCGATGACGGGGGTGCCTAAGGCGAGCTCGGGCTGAAGGGCTCCGGAGGTGCCGATGCGCACCATTGATAGCTGTCGGTGTTGCTCTTTGATGGTGCGTGTGGCAAAGTCGATGTTGGCGAGGGCGTCAAGCTCGGTGATGACGATGTCAATATTGTCGGGCCCGATGCCGTGGCTCAGACACATTATGGGCTTGCCGCGGTATGTGCCGCCGATGGTGTGAAACTCGCGTGATTGCACTTCAAAGGATATCGAGTCAAAGTGCTCGGCCACGATGTTCACTCTTGCCGGGTCACCGACGAGGATTATGCGGTCAGTGAGTTGCTCGGGCAACAGGTGGAGGTGAAATACAGAGCCGTCGCTGTTGATGATGAGTTCGGATGGAGGAATGATTTTTTGCATGGTGATAGAGTTTTGCGTTGTTTTCGTGTGTGTTGGGGGAGAGTTGTCTTTCAGCTGATGATATAATAGAAGTGTGTGTGGGTTATTACTTAATGATGAAGCGTCCGCCGGGCACTCCGATAAGCATATTGTCCATCTCCATCTCCATAAGGATGGCGCTGAGGGTGGCGTAGGGGATGTCAAGGGCGGCACACATGGTGTTGATGGTGTGGTCAGGGTGCTGCCGCAGATGGTCAATGATTGTTTGCTGCTCGGGGGTGTATATCTTGAAGAGCTGCGGTTGCAGGCGCGCAGTGGTGGTGGCGGCGTTGACGGCGCGCCAGTTCATAAGCTTGAGCACATCATCGGCGTCGCGCACCACGGCGGCGATATTGCGGGCGATGAGGTCGTTGGTGCCGCGGCTTTGCGGGTCGGAGACGCGCCCGGGCACGGCGCCCACCTCGCGCGAGTACGCGCTGGCGCATCGCGCCGTGGACATCGCGCCGCCGCGCATATCGCTCTCTACCACGATGGTGATGTCGGCCATGCCGGCGATGATGCGGTTGCGGGCGAGGAAATATGAGCGGTGCATGCGTGTGGCCCACGGATACTCAGAGACGATGGCGCCGCCATACTCCACTATGGCGCGTGCGGCGGTGCGGTGCTCGGCGGGGTAGATGGTGTCGAGGCCGTGAGCCACAACGGCTACGGTGGGCACTCCGGCATCGAGGGCTGCCTTGTGGGCGGTGATATCGGTGCCGTAAGCGAGGCCGCTGATGATGGTGCACTTGCCATCGAGGGCGGCGGCGAGGTCGCGCACCAGGGTGGCGGTGAAGTTGGCGCCCCAAGGTGTGCAGCGGCGTGTGCCTACGATGGCGATGCGGCGCGGGGCGTTGAGGTCGCAGCTGCCGCAGGCGTATAGGCGCAGCGGCGCATCATCGCAGGCGGCGAGCAGCGTGGGGTACGCCTCAGAGAGGTGGCTGACGACGCTGACGTGATGGTCGCAGCAGTGGTCGTATTCGCGGCGGGCGTCATCGAGGAGTTGCCGCCGGGTGTCGTAGTCGTTGTATTTGCCGCCCGGCAAAAGCTCGTTGAGACGCTGAGTGGGCATGGCGAAGAAGTCATGCCATGACCCCACTTTCTCCAGCAGCAGGGTGGCGGAGCCCACATACAGGCCCTTGCAGCGCGCGGCGGCGAGGCTGTATATGATGTCGATGTCGGCGTCAGGCGTCATGGTCGGTGAAGTATCTCTCAAAAGCTTTGGCGAGGACATCGCCGCGGGTGAGGCGACCGTTTTCGATGCACGCCACCTCGATGATGCCTTTGGCGATAGGCTCGCCATCCGGGGTGAAGATATCCTGGAAGAACACGAATAGAGGGCCGCGGCGCGAGATGGCGATTTTGCTGATAAAGTGTTCGCCGAGAGTCAGGGGCTTAAGATATCGCACCTCGCTGCGCGCGATTACCGGGTCGATGCCGGAGGTGTGCATCTGACGGAACGACAGACCGGCCCATTCGCAGAACTCATGGCGTGTGTGCTCCATATAGTGCAGGTAGATGGCATTGTTGACGATGCCCTCGGAATCGACTTCGTAGTCGCGCACTTTCATGTTGAGCTCAAAGATATATTGCATAGTGAAGCTGTCAAGAATAATAAGATTAAGGCAAAATTACTGCTTTTATGTGATAAATGCAAATAATTACATGGAGCGGCATGGCGGCATGGCGGCTCGCCGGCGGTTTTTTGACCGATGTTATTTTTATATGAAGGATAAAAGCGCTATATTTGCGCGTAGATATGAAACGAGCACTTATCATAATAATGACGATAGCCGTCGCGGCGGGAGCGGTGACGGCGCAGGCCTGCACTTCGGCCATAGTGAGCGCGGCGCGCTCAGCCACGGGAAGGCCGCTACTGTGGAAGCACCGCGACACCGGCGCCCCGGGCAATTTCCTGCAGCGAGTGGAGCGCCCCGGCGAGATAGGATATGTGGCCCTCTTCAATGACGGCGACTCGCTGCTGCG
>JAEDNZ010000220.1 GCA_016302215.1 Muribaculaceae bacterium | reverse complement strand
AAAAAAGAAGAAGTTTCCTTGAGCGAAGCGAAAAAAAGAATATACTTATGCGAAATAAAATGACCCTCATGGCGCTGGCCGTTGCTACCCTCGCCAACTCACAGCCCCGACGAGTGATCAACCTCACCGACGGCTGGCAGTTTTCAAGAGACAACAACCACTGGGAATCGGTGTCAGTACCACACGACTGGGCCATTGCCGGACCGTTCGACAAGAAATGGGACCTTCAGTATGTGGCGATAGAACAAAACGGCGAGACAGAGAAGTCGGAGAAGTCGGGACGTTCGGGAGCACTGCCCTGGATAGGACAAGGCTTCTACCGCACCACGGTCACCATCCCCGACGGCTACTCGAGAGCCACGCTGATGATAGACGGAGCCATGAGCAACGCCCGCGTGAAGGTGGGCGGCAAGCAACTCGCCTACTGGCCCTACGGCTACAATGCGTTCAATGTGGATATACCTGTCAGTCAGACTGGCAACACACTCGACATTGAGGTGTCGCTCGACAATGTGGAGGAGAGCAGCCGCTGGTATCCAGGCGGCGGCATCTACCGCCCTGTTCGCCTGCTGCTCACCGGCGACAACCACTTCCCCGTTTGGCAGACCTATATCCGCACCTTGACGGCATCAACAGAGAAAGCCATCGTAGAGGTGGTGGCAAAGGCTCAGGGCGAGAAAGGCAATACCATTGCTGTGCTGAGAGACCACGACGGACGTGTGGTGGCAGAGGCAAGCGAGGATGACGTCAACGACGCTGTTCTGCAGCTCGCCGTGGTCAATCCGCGTCTATGGTCGCCAGAGTCGCCTTATCTCTACACCCTCACCCTCTCGCGTCTTGTAGGCGGAAAGAAGGTGGACGAGGAGAGCCATAAGGTGGGCATACGCACCATCAGCGTGAGCAAGGACGGCGGCTTCCGTCTTAATGGCGTCAGCCGAAAGATAAAGGGCGTATGCCTTCATCACGACCTCGGACCGCTCGGTGCGGCGGAAAACAAGGCTGCCGTCATCCGTCAGATAAAGATGATGAAGGCCATGGGCTGCGATGCCATCCGCACCGCCCACAACATGCCGTCAACACTCCAGATGGAGGTGTGCGACTCGCTCGGCATGATGGTCATGGCCGAGAGCTTCGACATGTGGATCTATCCTAAGTGCAAGAACGGATACGCAAAGTTTTTCAAGGAGTGGGCCGACCGCGACATCGAGAACCTCGTGCTCCATCACCGCAACCATCCGTCGATCGTCATGTGGAGCATTGGCAACGAGATACCCGAACAGTCGAGCAAGGAGGGAGTGGAGATCTCACGCCATCTGCAGTCGCTCTGCCATCGTCTCGACCCCTCGCGCCCCGTCACCCAAGGCATGGACCGTGCCGAGGCTGCACTGAAGTCGGGCTTTGCCCAGGTGATGGATGTGCCTGGCTTCAACTATCGTGTACATAAATATGAGAAAAATATCGCCCAGCTGCCACAGGGCTTCCTCCTCGGTTCCGAGACCGCCTCTACGGTCAGCTCTCGCGGCGTGTATAAGTTTCCAGTGGTGGTGAGCGACAATGCCGTATATGACGACGGACAATGCTCGAGCTACGACACCGAATACTGTTCGTGGAGCAACCTCCCCGACGACGACTGGCGCTGTCAGGACGACTATCCGTGGGTCATCGGCGAGTTTGTGTGGACTGGCTACGACTATCTCGGCGAGCCCACCCCATACGACACCTACTGGCCCAGCCGAAGCAGCTATTTCGGCATCTGCGACCTTGCCGGATTGCCCAAGGACCGCTATTATCTCTACCGCAGCCGTTGGAACACCGCCACCCACACCATCCATCTCCTGCCCCACTGGACGTGGCCTGGACGCGAAGGCGAGCTCACCCCCGTCTATTGCTACACCGACGCTCCTGAAGCCGAGCTCTTTGTCAACGGCAAGAGCCAGGGCCGCATCAGCAAGCGTCAGGACTCACGTCTCGACCGCTACCGTCTGCGCTGGAACGACGTGACATATCAGCCAGGCGAACTGCGTGTAGTGGCGTATAATGCCGATGGCAGCGTCATGGGCGAACAGAAGGTATTGACAGCCGGCAAACCAGTTGCCCTGAGGATGGACGTGGAATGTCCTTCCTCTGACCATACCACACTCAAAGCCGACGGCGCCACAATCAAAGCTGACGGCGCCACACTCAAAGCCGACGGCGCCACACACAAAGCTGACGGCGCCGACCTTGCCTTCATCACCGTGAGTCTCGAAGACGCCAACGGCACCTTCTGCCCCACCCTCTCTGACGACATCACCATCGAGGTCACTGGCGAGGGTGTGTTTGAGGCGGCATGCAATGGCGACGCCACCTCGCTGCAGTCGATGCGTCAGCCCACAATGAAACTCTTCAGCGGCAAGGCCGTCTTCGTGGTACGCAGCACCACCCAGAGCGGCACCATACAAGTCACCGCCACCGACAAGCTCCGCCGACTAAAGCGCAGCATTAGCATTACAACAAAGTAA
>JAEDNZ010000041.1 GCA_016302215.1 Muribaculaceae bacterium | reverse complement strand
TTGACGGTGGCCGACGGGATGTTGGTAAACGACTTGGTGTCATAGACATACACCTCGAGCTTGATATCGCTGCTGTATTCCGGCGAGGTATATACCCAATATTTGAGTGTCGGGGTCTTGGCTGAGTTAAAGTCAATAATCGGTGTTGCGTAACCGCCTACGCCGCTTGAGAGGCCATAATCGGCCTCGCAGGTCATCAGGCCGTAGCCGTCGTGCAGGGGCGCGTTAGGCTCGTAAGGCTGCGAGCGCATATACCATGTGGCGCCCTCCTTGAGGATGCGCGACCAAGGCTGTGTGGTCTCTTCTTGCTGATACCATGTCTCGGCAAAGGGCAAGTCGTAGGGAGTGCCGAAGGGCAGATAGTTTGACGCGGTGGCATAGCCCTCGTCATCGCCGTTGACCGGCGCTACATAGTAGAGCAGCGAGGCTTGCAAGCCGCTGACACCATCAGAGGGGTTGTTGTCGATAAACGTAGTGCCGTCAATGTCCCTGCCGATGAGCTTATACTCCGTGCCGGCATCGGTAGTTATGGGCTTATACACTAAGTAGCGCACGGTGGCCAGGTCAATGGGGCTGCCGTTCTCGTCAACGGTAGCTATCGAGGGCGTCCATGTCAGCTCCACTTGCGAGGGGTTGACCAGGCGAGCCGTGACGTCAGACACCGGCTGCGGGGTGCCGCCGGCGAGGACCACTTGCGCTGATGCCTCGAGGCCGGCGCCATTGGCGTTGAGCACCACGATGCGATAGATGTTTGTGCCCTGCGATGGCTCTTGGTCCACCCACGAGAGTTTCTGACCGGGAGCGCCGGTGAGGGTGGCGAGCACCTCGTCAGTGGTGCCGCGATATATCTTGGCGGTGAGCTGCGCGTCAGTGATAGCATTTCCGTCGGCCGTGGTCGTCGGCAAGGTGAACGATACAGTCACCTGATTGTCAGCGGTAATCACAGCCGCCAGGTCGGTGGCTGCCGCGGGCACGTCGGCGCGCTTGTACACCTCGATATGCACATCATCGATGCTGAGGTGGTCATACGAGGTGGTGATATTATGGAAGCCCACATAGCGGTCGCCTTCACGCGGCGCAAAGATTACCGTCTCCTCCACGCCCGGCATATCGGCGCTGCTTGAGTAGGTAATCTTGTCAAGGATAATGTTGGCTGACATGCCTTCGACATCAGCGGTTGCGCCGGTGTTGACGGTAAAATGCTTTTCATATCCGAAGTAGCCGTATTGCTTGAAGGTGAGCTTATAGAGGTTGTTGGGGTCAAGCTCCAGCGCCGGCGTGATGAGCCAATCGTCAGCGGTGGTGTCATACCAGCCGAAGTAGAATGCGCAGTAATATACGGGGTCAAACTTCCAGTTGGAGTCCTCCCAGTTGTCGCCGCCATCGCCATTGGCATCGATGATGGTCCAGGAGTTGAGTGAAGCCTCCGTGTCAAAGGTCTCGGTGTAGGGCATCGTCATAGGCTTGCCCATCTGCACCTTGTTACTATTAGCTGAGGCTCCTTCTATTGAGGTGTTGTTGATATAATATGGGGTTACGGTGTAGTAATACAACCCGAAGTCAAAATCGCACTGCTCGGTGAAGGTGGTGGCGTTGAGTGAGCGTTTGAGCATCACCGAGCCGGGCTTGCGCACAATCTTGTAACGTATATTCTCCACATCGATGATGCCGCCGTTGACGCCCTCTTGAGGCTGAGTCCACGACAATGTGGCGGTATTAGCTTCGGCATCATAGGTCAGTGTCAAGTCAGTGACCGCTTGCGGGGTGTCAACGCCGAAGAAAGCGGTTGCTGTAGCGGCGAGGCTCTTTTGTCCATTATATGTCACTATCACCGAAGCCGTGTGGTTGCCTTGCGTGAGGCCGTCGATGTCTGCCTCGAAGTGCGAGCCGGCAGCGGCGGTGACCGAGCCGCGCAAAGTGCCATCTACGTAGTAGTCCACCGAGATCTGTTTGCCGGTGATATTTGACTGGTCATAAGTTGATGACGGCAATGTGCAAGCTATCACGCCGGTGGTGGAGCCGGAGGTCTTCGGCGCAAAGGTGAGGTCAGCGATTACATCAGGGGCTTGGGGGTGAGACGCCGGCATCATCAGCGCGCTGAACACATAGTCCATCGGGTAGCTCCACTGCATCTGAGCGGCACCGGTGGCAGTGTCTATTTTCACAAGGCCGCGCACGGCATTCTCATTCCAGTTGCGGTCGCGCACCGAAGTAAAGCCATACACGGTCCAGTACATATCGCCCGTGCGCAGGTCTATTACCGAGCCGCCGTTGTAAGCCTCTTGGTCCAGATAAGGGAAATAACCGGTGGCACCCACCTCGGTGGAGGTGCCATCGAGGGCGTAGGTGCGCAGCGTGCCGTCATGGTCGATGCCATAGAGGGTGCCGGCAGCGTTGCAGGCGCCGGAGGCCACATACCCGGTGTGAGCGAGCACCGTCAGCTCGCCCGTGTCGGGGTTGACGGCACACAGCCAGCCGTCGTCGGTATTGGAGTATTTATGCGTAAAAGCATAGATAGTGCCCGATACCGGGTCATAGGCCAAGGCATTGGGCACGTAGGTGGCTTTGAGCGATTGTTCGCTTTCTTTCTGAGAGTTGTCATAGTAGAAGCTATGCGAAGCCACCTTCTCCCATGTGGTGGCATCGAATACGTTGGCCGTCAGAGTGTAAGCACGGTATGTGCCTGACACATTGTAGCAATAGTACTTGCCGTCGGCATATACGCCGCCGCAGTTGGCCCACAGGTTGTCCATGCCGGTCGATGACACCGGGGTGGCGCCGCCTTCGCCGTTGCTGGCAAATTGATAAAACCCGTAATAGGTGACATCACTGCCGGCCGACAAGTCGCCCCAAAGCACATTATAGTGGAGATACCCTACCAGCGTGACAGGGTCGGTATCTGCTGCTTTGGCTCCTATTACACTTGTAGCTACGAGCAGTATGGCCGCAGCCCAACGTTGTAAAAGCTTCATTTCGTTTGAATATTAGTTATTATAAACTTTTGATAGATAAATTCAAATAATTACATATAAGACTGATACCGATAAGCGCAGTCGGATATCATTCACGGACGATAATCTTGCAAAATGCAATTCCGCACGCCCAATGTTATGGCAAAAGGATTGCATATTTCACATAAATTTCACAAAGATACTCAAAAAATCAATCGCTTACAATTGATTTACGTCAATATGGCATAAATATCGACAAAAATAGAGAGTTTATCGACAAATATCAAAAGAGTCACCGCACATCACGCGCAGTGACTCTCTAATGGCAATTTTTTATTACAAAAGCATATCGTGCGCCGCCACACAGGCGTATGGGCGGCAGCACTTTGCATTGCTATCAATAGATGCCTTGACCCATCATAGCATCGGCCACTTTCATAAAGCCGGCTATGTTGGCGCCCTTCATATAGTTGATATATCCGTCGGGCTCAGTGCCGTATTTCACGCACTGCTCGTGGATGCTCTTCATGATGTAGTGCAGCTTGGCATCTACCTCTTCTTCGCTCCACTGCAGGTGCTCGGCATCCTGGCTCATCTCGAGGCCTGAAGTGGCCACGCCGCCGGCATTGACAGCCTTGCCGGGAGCATAGGTGATGCGAGCTGCGATAAAGGTGTCAATAGCCTCGGGGGTGCAACCCATGTTTGACACCTCGGCTACGAGGCCCACACCGTTGTCCACAAGCATCTTGGCGTCAGCACCGCCGAGCTCATTCTGCGTGGCGCAAGGCAGCGCGATATCCACCTTCTGCTCCCAGGGCTTGCGGCCGGCATAGAAGACAGAACCGGGGAACTTGTCGGCATAGGGAGCCACAACATCGTTGCCCGAAGCGCGCAGCTCCAGCATATAGTCGATCTTCTCGGCATTGAGACCTTCGGCGTCGTAGATATAGCCGTCAGGACCCGAAATGGTGACCACCTTGGCGCCCAGCTCGGTAGCCTTGAGGGCAGCTCCCCATGCCACATTGCCAAAGCCGGAAATAGCCACCGTCTTGCCTTTGATGTCGATGCCTTTCTTGGCGAGCACGCTCTGCACGAAGTAGAGGGCGCCAAAGCCCGTAGCCTCCGGACGGATGCGGCTGCCGCCAAACGACAAGCCCTTGCCGGTGAAGGTGCCGGTGCATTGGTTGGTGAGCTTCTTGTACATACCGTACATATATCCCACCTCGCGGCCGCCTACGCCGATATCGCCGGCGGGCACGTCCTGGTCGGGTCCGAGAATCTTCCACAGCTCAAGGATGAAGGCCTGGCAGAAGCGCATAATCTCGCGGTCGCTCTTGCCGCGCGGCGAGAAGTCGCTACCGCCCTTACCACCGCCCATAGGCAGCGTGGTGAGAGCGTTTTTGAAGGTCTGCTCGAAACCGAGGAATTTGAGTATTGAGAGGTTGACAGAAGCATGGAAGCGGATGCCGCCCTTGTACGGGCCAATGGCATTGTTGAATTGCACGCGATAGCCGATGTTGTTTTGCACTTCGCCCTTATCGTCAATCCAAGTCACGCGGAAGGTGAGGATGCGATCCGGCTCGACCATGCGCTCTACGATTTTGTTGCGCTCGAATTCAGGATGCTGATTATAGACATCAGCTACAGAGAGGAGCACTTCCTTCACGGCTTGAAGGTACTCTTTTTCGCCCGGATGCTTGGCCTCCAGGTCTGCCATAATACGGTTAATATCCATAATAATGTAGTTTAGGTGATTTTGATGTTACCTATGTATAGAGGTTAGATTAACAGCGCAAATATAATTAGGATTTTTGATTTGTGCAAGCAAAAACGCCGTGATTTACATAATTTTTGCAGTCATCGGTTGCTTTTTGCTTAGGCAATGTGAGTTTTGGCCGATAGTGAGTAATCTCAGATGGCCGTGATGACACTCTCGCAGGGCTTACCTGTTAGCATTTTGTTTTTCGAGGAGCTTCGCCGCTATGCTCTCCGCGGGCATAGCCCGGCAGTTGCCGCAGATATTGTAGAGCAACCTGTCCAGCGCCGCATTCCGCACCACACGCGGATAGGCATTGCGGTCGCGGTCGGCGGCTTCCTGAGTGCCAAAGACCTCAGCGTAGGAGTAGCCGCATATCTCGCAGCGGCAGCCGTGCCTCTTGACGAGCTTCTTAGCCTGAGCCTTTGAGATAATGCCTTGATAGTAATCATCGCCCCATGCATCGCGGTTGCAGAACATCTCTTGGTTGCTGTCAAGATACTCCAGCCATATTTTATCAAGCAAGTTGGCCGCGGCCTGCTCAAGTTTGCGCCCCGAGTGGCCGCCACACCAGTTAAAGTCGGGGATTGCCGCGGTGAGGTCGTCGGGCGTGAGAAGCGGAGCATCAGACCATGGATTGATGCTGACACAGGTCTCAATATCAGCATAGTAGATATTGCTGCGCTGCTTGGGCGACCAGTCATCGCCGTGATAGCAGCGCGAGTCAATAACGCCACGCATCACAATGCCGGTGTTGCCGGCGCCGCATTTCACCATAAAAAATGAGTCGCCAGGCTTCACGCGCTCATGCTCGTAAAAGCTCCAATTGCCCACGCCTTCCACATCAGAAAAATCCTCGAGGAAGCGCTCCTTGGTGTAGCTTGATATGTCAGGGTTCCAAAAAAGTATGTAAGTAGCCATATCGCTGATATATTGTATGTGATGCGTGTCGCTAACACTTAATGATGCAAATATAGCACATTTTTTTACTATAACCCCGATATACCGCAACAAATATTTACGTCAGCGTCAGAAATCAGGACACATTCCAAGGACACATTCCAAACGCCACCTGCATCAGTTTTTTAATCGTGCGATATAATATGTCGCGGATTTTGACTACCTTTGCAGATTATGAAGATATTCACCTCACAAGAAATCAGCGACATCGAGAGCCGGGTGCTCAGCCAGGGCGTCACCCTCGATGATATTATAGAAGCTACCGGCCCCAAGCTCGCCAAGGAGATAAGCACCGAATGGCGCAACAAGGGCCGGATGTACATCTTTGCCGGCAACGACCGTTGCGGAGCCTTCACCCTCGCCGCAGCACGGCATCTCGACATAGAGTCAGGACGCATCAGCATCGTGGCCTTCAACATCGGTGGCAATAAATACACCGCCGAGTGCCAAGCCGCCCGCGACAGATTTATCGAAGCGCACGGTAGCGACCACCTCTGCGAGGTCGTCGGCCTGGAATTTGACTTCCCCGAGATATCGCGTCATGACATCATCATTGACGGCATCTACGGCACAGAGCGTAAATTGCCCCTCACCGGCGGATACAAATACACCGTGCAGCGCATCAATGAGGCGGGCGCGCATGTGGTGTCAATTGACATACCGTCGGGCCTTACTGAGGACACCAGCCGCGGCATCGTGAACCGCGACATAGTCAACGCCACGGTGACGCTCACGCCGGGATTGCCGCGCCTATCATTCCTATTCAGCGAGAGCGCCTCGCTCATTGGCGCATGGCGCACTATCGCTATCAAAGAATTTACCGAAGCCGTGGCGCGCATACCTTCAAAATATCGCATCGTAGAGCAGCAGGACATACGCTCGCTACTGCCGCAGCGTGAGGCTTTTGCCTCAAAAGCCGATTATGGCAGCGCCATCATCTACGCCGGCTCATTGGGCATGATGGGAGCGGCCGTGCTCGCCGTCAAAGGCGCGCTGCGTGCCGGCGCCGGCAAGGTCACTTGCCACGCACCTTCTCACGGATACAATATCTTGCAGACCGCCGTGCCCTGCGCCCTGTGCGACCCGGATTGCGGCAAGATATCCATCTCGCAGATAGAGCTTAAGCGCAAGTACGACGCCGTGGCCATAGGCCCCGGCATAGGCACCGCCGAAGACACCATCAACGCCCTCGATGGTTTTCTCAAGGTAGCTAACGCCAACAGCAACCCCGTGGTGCTCGATGCCGATGCTCTCAACTGCATCGCCATACGCACCAAAATGCTCGACCACATACCGGTGATGTCAGTGCTCACGCCACATGTGGGCGAGTTTGACTTGCTCTTTGGCAAGCAACCATCGTCAGCCACCCGGCTGCAGTGCGCCATCGACGTGGCCGAGCGCTATCAGGTGATTATAGTGCTCAAAGGACACTATACCGCCATCGTCAGGCCCGACGGCAAGGTGTATTTCAACCCCACCGGCTCACCGGCAATGGCCACAGCCGGCTCCGGCGATGTGCTGACGGGCATTATGGCCGGCATGATAGCGCAAGGCCTAAAGCCCGAATTGGCAGCTATCGCCGCTACATATATCCACGGCCTCGCCGGCGAGATAGCGGCGCAGCGCCATGGCACATACGGCACCCTCGCCTCTGACATCGCCGACGCCGTGGGCCAAGCCATCAAGACCATTATCGAATAATCCTCAACCTCACTCCTCTCCATCACCAAGCACACACTCTCTCAACTCACAACGCATACCATAAGTTATGAATAACGCTATCATCGCCACAATCGCCATAGCCGCGCTGTGCTCAGCAGCACCTGCCGCAGCGCAAAACTCGCATAAACTCACTGCCGGCAAAGCTACCGAGTATGGACTTATTTACTCACTGCCCATGACAGTGGTGGATATCACCATCGAGGCTGAACATACACTCAAAGAACCCGGCGAATTTTACAACTATGCCCGTAAGAACCTTAGTATCAGCGATGCCATCACCGCGCCGCAGCGCTCTGCGACCATCAAGAGCATAACCATAGTGCCACGCGGCGTGCCCAACCCACAGAGCCAATGGGTGGCGCAGTTTAAGGCCGGAGCCACACCATATATGCTGCTTGACGCCGCCGGCATACCATTAGCTATCAACACTGAAGACATAGGCGCCAACGCCCGCGCTCAAGCGCTGCCCACCCCCAAAGCCGCCGAGCCTACACCCCTGGAGACAGAGGCCGCTCGCCAAGCCATCACCCAAGAGATGACACTCAGCTCCTCGCTGTCAAAGCGCGCTGAGCTGGCGGCGCAGCGCGTCTTTGAGCTGCGCGAGATGCGCTCTGACCTGCTCTCGGGCGAAGCTACCAACACACCACCCGACGGCAAATCCATGCAGTTGATGCTCGACAACATCAGCGCCCAAGAAGCCGCCCTGACAGCCATGTTTGCCGGCACCACTAAGACCTATACCACCGTCAGCACCATCACCTTTGAGCCCGACAGCACCGAGGTGTCAGGCGAAATCATAGCGCGGCTATCGCCCGTAGATGGCTTTGTCGCTGCCGACGACCTCAGCGGAGCGCCCATCACCTTGTCAATGACCATCCTTGACGCCGGCATGCTGCCCGTCAACGACAAAGGCGAGCCGAAACGCTTCCCCAAAGGCGGTGTCGCATACAACGTGCCCGGCACGGCGCTAATCACCATCACCTACGATGGCAAGACCATCGCCTCGCAAGAGGTGGCTCTGGCGCAGTTAGGCGTCACCTTCGGCCTCGACCCCGACTTATTCACCGACAAAAAGGCTCCGTCAAAGCTGATTTTAGACCAAACCACGGGCGCTATACTCAAATTAGGCCCCGCCGATTAAACCTTGCAGGCTCTCGCTCGTCATATCACTATACTCACTAAATCCCAAATACGACTATGAGACGAGTGATTAAGACATTAGGCATTATGCTGATTTGCGGCATCCTGTGTATGCCTCAAATCGAAGCACGAGGACGCAACAACGGTAGCGCCACATCAGGCAGCAGCACCACCAGTCGTCAACATTCAGCCGGCCGGCCTTCACAATCCGGTTCAAATCGTCCCAACCCAAGTCGAAACCAAGGTCAGCGCCCCGGCAACAGCGGCAACCACCAAGGCCAGCGCCCCGGCAACAGCGGCAACCACCAAGGTCAGCGCCCCGGCAACAGCGGCAGCCATCACGACAAGCACCACACTGGCGGCTATCACCCCGGTCACCATCCCGGTGGAGGATATCGCCCCTCGACACCCCCGCCGAGCCATCACAACCACGGGCATCACCATCACAGCCACGGATATCACCACCACAGCCGTCCGCACCTGCCACCGCCTTGCCCCTACCATCGCCCCACACCTCCGCCCCACTATGTGTATAGCGGATACTGGAGCCCCATACGCACAGTCCTGGGCATCGCCTTCGGCACCGCCCTTGACATATCAGTCAACGCCCTGATACGCGCCGGATACACCGTGGCCGGATATGACCGCGACATAGTGTATCTCTCCAACGTAAGCATGCTGAATATGCTGTGGCCCGATGGCACTCTGTATTATAACAGCAGCGGCCTAATAGGCTCAAGCTTTGTGTACTCGACACCCGGATACGACACCTCCCGCTACAACTTAGTATATTCCATACTCTCAGACTCATACGGAGTGCCGGTAAGCGTTGAGAACATCAGCAGCGGCATCACTGCCACATGGTATGGCGGCGGACAATATATCCAGCTGTCGTTTCAAAACAACTATGCCGTCAACGGCAGCTCGCGCTATTACACCACCCTATCGTTCGGCAACTAATCCACCCACCGCGCCGGACGGCATCACGCCCACGGCGGTGCACCCATACCCCGGAGGCCTCCCTCACCCGGAGGCCTCTTGACGTGTCAGCACCTCCGGAGTCATTGCCAACATAGCCGGGTGGCGAACTGTCTTCTCACGCTATACAGTCAGTAAAAAGACCAAACCTCGAGGTTTGTCATAGACTGGAACACTCGAGGGATACCATTGCAAACGGTAGTAATAATTTACTAACTTGCAATAAATCTTTGATAAAATGAAGTGTTTTGAGCGCGGCAGCACCATGCAGCTTCGGCAAATTATTGTATTATTATGACATAGTTTGGTCATTATAAGAATTTTTTGTAACTTCGCGACACATCTATGATGTCACCGATATGGCGACAGTTTCCGTCCATATTATGCATTATTTCGAAACTTATTATAACCAATTATGTCGGGAATCAGTATCAAAAAAGAAATCTTCAGACGTATAGCCGAATCCAAACTACTTCATACATTCTTATCCAACCCCACTCCCAGCTGGATGGTATTAGCCGTTGATTTACTTATCATTGCGCTATCGTGCCTTATCACTTACAGCTTCAATCCCGTAACTCGCGGAGCCTATGTAGGCTTTATGCAGTGGCCCTTCACTCACGCCGCTATCATCTTCATAGTGTATGCCCTGATGTCGCAGGTGGTCAAGGCTCACCGCTTCATCGTCAGGCTCTCGGTGGTGGAGGATATGTATCGCATCGTGCTTTACACCATCTCGGCCTCGGCTATCCTCGCTGCGGCGGCGCTGATTACCAAATGGATTTCCGGCACCCCCTATTTCAGCATCTGGAACGTATTTATCATCGGCGTGTTTTCCTTCACTTTGATGATGATTACGCGCTTGGTCATCAAATACATCTACCGCGTACTCGCCGCCCCGGATGAGAGTCGCAAGCGCGTCATCATGCTGGGGTCGGCCGTCAATTCATTCTTCTTTGCCTCGGCGCTCAAATCTGAAGTTGACGGAAGGTTTAACCCCGTGGCCCTGCTGAGCCTCACTGACAAGACTATCAACAACACCGTCAGCGGCATCCCCATCATCAAATATGACAAGGACACCATCGCCGATGTCTTCGCAAAATACAATTGCAACACCCTGCTGTTCCTATCCACACAACTTGAGCTGATGAGGCAAGAGGCCGCCGATGAGTTTCTCAAGCATAATATCCACCTGCTGATGCTCAACCAGGTGGAGGAATTTGATGCCGGCAATGCCTCCGGCGCAAATCTATCGACCCACGTGCGAGACATCGCCATCGAGGACTTGCTCGGGCGCGAGCCTATACGCTCTGACAAGACCGACGTGCGCAATGCCATCCACAACCAGGTGGTGATGATTACCGGCGCCGCCGGCTCTATAGGCAGCGAGATAGTGAGCCAGGTGGCTGCCCTCGGCGCCGGCGAGATAGTGCTCCTCGACCAAGCCGAGACACCCATGCACGATATGCAGCTGCGCATGGAGGCCGAATACCCCGACATCAAGATACACCTCTTCGTGGGCGACGTCGTCAACCGCGAGCGCATGGAACAGGCCTTCCGTCTCTATCACCCCAGATATGTGTATCACGCCGCCGCTTACAAGCATGTGCCCATGATGGAGCGCAACCCCTCTGAGGCCGTACTCACCAATGTCTTCGGCACAAAAAATCTTGCCGACCTCGCCGTCAAGTATGGCGTGGAGAAATTTGTGATGATTTCAACCGACAAGGCCGTCAACCCCACCAACGTGATGGGCGCCTCCAAGCGCATCGCCGAGATATATGTGCAATCGCTCTTCTTCCACCTACGCGCACATAGCGACCGTCCGTCCACACGCTTCATCACCACACGCTTTGGCAACGTGCTCGGCTCCAACGGCTCCGTGATACCGCTCTTCCGCAAGCAAATCGAGAAAGGCGGCCCCGTGACCGTCACTCACCGCGACATCATACGCTACTTCATGACCATCCCCGAGGCCTGCTCGCTCGTGCTACAAGCCGGCTGCATGGGCTCCGGAGGCGAGATATTCATCTTTGATATGGGCCAGCCAATCAAGATTTACGACCTGGCCACTCGTATGATATCGCTCTCAGGACTGACAGCCGGCAAGGACATTCAAATCATAGAGACCGGCCTCCGACCCGGCGAAAAGCTCTACGAGGAGCTCCTCAACGACCGCGAACGCACCATCGCCACCCACCACAACAAAATCATGATTGCAAAGGTGCGTACCTACGACTACGCCGACGTCCTCACCCACATCAACCGCCTACACGATGTGACTCACACCTGCAACTACCACGACATAGTGGCCGAGATGAAGCACATCGTCCCCGAGTATATATCGCAAAACTCTCAGTGGGCCAAAATCGACAAGGAAATATCCCACGAAGCATCAGACGCCAACGAGGTGCTCCTCGAGACTACTGCTTCGCGATAACCATCACTAAAAACTCACGCTGACACTTACACATAAGTAATCAATCTACAATTATCATTAATTCTTTATGACACGCTTTATCATTATCATCATCGCCCTCGCGGCCGCCACGACCCAAGGACACGCTTTCGACCTCAACAGCATACTCAGCGGCCTGGGCAGCGCATCACAATCGCAAAGCGCCGCCACCGACTCCACCGCCACACCGTCACCATCAGGCACCGGCAGCAACCTCCTCGGAGGCCTCGGCAGCATCCTCTCCAACATCACCGCTACCACCAACTTCAGCCTCGACGACCTCACCGGCACATGGAATTACAGCGCTCCCGCCGTCAGCTTTGAGAGCGACAACGCCCTCCAGAAAATCGGCGGCGCAGCAGCTGCCACCACCATCGAGAATAAGATGGCCACATACTACAACAGGCTCGGATTTAACGCCATAGTCCTGACCGTTGATGCCGACCACAATTTCACCATGACCATGAAATACGGCTCGCTAAAAGGCTCTATTGCCAAATCCGAAGCCGCCGACGGCAAGCTCGCCTTCAAATTCTCAGCCCTCGGCAAAATCTCCTTAGGCGAGGTAGCTGCTATGGCAAAAAAATCAGGCTCCACGCTGACACTCACCTTCGACATCAGCAAGCTCGTCGAGGTGCTCCGCACCGTCAATAAATACGCCAAAAACTCCACCCTCTCCACCGTGGAGTCGCTCCTGTCGTCATACGACGGCATCTACGCCGGCTTCAAGCTCACCAAGCAGCAGTAGCCTCGCCGCCGGCCCAGCCCGGCAATCCACACACATTGACCCACACACCTTACAAGCAATCCTCCGCAGTGCTCTCAAAGCGCGGCGGAGGATTGGGTTTGTTTCGGCCTTAGTTTCAGTCCGAACAAGTTGTCTTACAGATAATAGATAATTTCTATATCAATTCATTTATATTCGTGAGCA
>JAEDNZ010000040.1 GCA_016302215.1 Muribaculaceae bacterium | reverse complement strand
GCGCCCCTACAAGCATATTTGATGGGCAGCCTTTGAGGCAACATCAGCCGTGAGGTGCACTCGGAGCACTCAGAGCACTCGGAGGGGCAGGGGATTATTGCGTAAGCTTTTTGATTACTCGATAATTTGGACGCTTGTCTGTTTTGTCGTAATTTTGTGCCACAATTCGCATGTGATTATAGCATAAATGGGAATTCTGTATAATATACGCAGCGGGCATAATGTAAAGCTGTTTTATTTTATTAAAAACTATGCCGAGATGCTCATACCGTCGTGCTTTTTTAGGGCACGGCGCCGGCGTGTGCTCTCGCGCTTCAAGGATGCCGACGACGCCGAGGTAGCCGACCGCATCAACTACTATTGCAAGCTTGCTGCGCCCTATACGCTCTCAGCCAAGGATAGCCACACCACGCCGATAGGGCGCGTCAGCCATAGCGGCGGGGCCTCGGTTTACTTCTTTGACACTCGTCGGTGGCTGCGATGGTTCCCCTCACGGGCGCTTGTAGCGTGCCATTGGGGCGATGTGACATACGTGCCCGATCGGCCTGCATTCGTCAAGAGCCGCCCCATCGCCGGCGATAATGCGTGCTCGGTGCTTCTCAACCTCGACCGTGTGCGCCACTTCACCTTCGTGCATGATACCATTGCGTGGGAGGATAAGTCAGATAAGGTGGTGTTTCGCGGCAAGATTCATGGCAAGGAGAAGCGCACACGCTTCTTTGAGATGTACTATGGCAATTGCCTTTGTGACCTCGGCGATACCGGCCGTCATGCTCCTCGGTGGGGCACCGTGAAGATGACTATCCGTGAGCAACTCGGCTTTAAGTTTATCATTGCCCTTGAGGGTAATGACGTGGCCAGCAACCTCAAGTGGGTGATGTCGTCAAACTCGGTGGCAGTGATGCCCGTCCCTGAGTATGAAACATGGTTTATGGAGGGGCGGCTCATTCCCAACTATCACTATGTGGCCATCAAGCGGGACTTCAGCGATTTTGAGGAGCGGATACGCTATTACATCGACCACCCTGAGGAGGCAAAAGAAATAGTGCGCCATGCCAACGAGTATGTGGCCCGCTTCTTCAATAAGTCGCGCGAGCGCTACATTTCGCTGCGCGTCGTAGAGAGATATCTACGCTTGTCCTCGCAACTATAACGCGACGGGTCTGACTTGTCTGACTTGTCGGACGGGTCAGACTGCTATGGTTTAGTCTTTGTGGGGGGGGTGAGGGTGGATAGTGATGTGGGGCGAGGGCGGCCTTTGATGGCGATGATTTCGTAGGCGTTGTAGGCTAATATTGCGGCGATGGTGGCTATGATGCCCCATGCTGCTACTTTCATTATTGTTTGGGTGTCAGCGACGGATATGAATGATGTGAGCGAGACGTTTGTAGCGGTGATGATGTCGGTGAACCAGGGCATGGCGAGGCTGAGGACGAAGCCAACGACCATGCCTACGGCGGCTGCTATGACGAGTGCACGTTTGTGGAGGCGCCTGGCGGCGGTGGCATGTTGCTGCACCATCTCTACGGCTCGCATGGAGTGGTTCAGTCGGTCGAGGAATGTGACGTCGTCAGTGGCTGTGGCGGGGTTGAAGGCGTCAAAGAGAGCTTTGATGCTTCTGTCGTCGTCGCTGAGGATTTGGTGGTTGAGCTTGTGGGTGTCGTTGTTGTGGTCCATATACATTAGGCGATAGAGGGTGAAAGAATGGCTCGCAGATGCTGTCGAGCTCGCGCGAGGTGCTGCCTTACGGCGTCGTCAGAGGTGCCTACGATGGCGGCTATTTCTTTGATGGTGTATCCTTCGAGGTAGAATAGCAGAGTGGAGGTGCGCTCCTTGGGCGGCAGCTTGTCGAGGGCGGCGTAAAGGGCTTGGTATTTGAAGGCGTCGTCGCCGGCCTCGGGGCTTGTGAGGGAGTATGCCTCCTCTACGTCGGTGGTGGGTTTTATGGCTCGTTTTTGGCTAATGAAGGTGTTGTGAGCGATGCTGAATATCCATGAGCGGGCCTTAGAGGTGTCAGCGAGGGAGTCGCGTGCGATGAACGCCTTGATTAGGGTCTCTTGGGCGATGTCGTCGGCGAGTTGGGAGTCACCGCAGCAGAGAGCCACGAGGAAGCGTCTGAGCTCTCTCTGTGTGCTCTCTACGACGGATATGTATTGCTCGCGAGTCATGAGTGATGATGTGATGGTGGCCGGTTACTGCTTGTCAGCTGAGGTGGAGGTGACGTCGTTGCGCGTCATGAAATATACCACGAGGTAGCTGATGCCGATGGCGATGGATATTACGGCGAGGAGCAGTATTTGAGAGTCTTGGTCGTCAGCGGCGATGAAGTGATAAGCTGTGCCGGCGATGCCGATGAAGGTGAAGATGCAACCTCTGAGGAGGCGCAGCGTGAGGAGCTGTCGGGGCGACTTGCGGGGCTTGGTGAGGGCCTCGGCGAGCTTGTCGGTGTCGATGCCGTTGTTAGCTTCGATGGCTTTGATGAGGACTTCGGCGCGTTTGTTGTCGTTGTTTTTGATGGTGCGGAATACGATCCATACGATTAGCACGGGTAGAGCTACGCATACGCCCAGTGGCACGAGGATGGGGACTAAATCAAAAGCTTCCATAATGATGATTTTGTTTTTGAGTTAATGATTAGTGTTGCTTTTTTTGTTTGGAGTCTATATTGAGGAGTTGATTATTGCTCGGATGCCGCCTGCGGCCGGAGTGGTTTTGAGGCGTTTTCGCAATATAGACGCGATGAAAAGCAAAAAGGTGACATCGGCGGCAAAAAATTTTTTATTTTTTTTGTGTCGGTGTCAGTGGGGTATTGGGCACAGGGGCCACAGGGGGGGCGAGCGGCAGGGTGGTGCTGGGCGCTACTTTTTGTTGTGCTTGGCGTAGGCTCTGGCGAGCTTGGTGTGGTAACCGCGGGCGGCATAACCGGGGCCGTTGTAGTTGCGAGCGAAGGCGGTCCAGTTTTTTGCTTTGAGGTAACGTAGCATGCCTGTGCGGGTGATAAATTCGGCAAAGAGCTCGAGCTGGTCGCGCTCAGAGCGGCTCATGAGCCTTATGAATTCTTGTGGCGATGATGTGCCGCATTGGCGCCAGTTGAAGCCACCGATTTGGAACATACCCCAGAAAGTGCCCTGGATTGCGGTGAGCGAGTCGATGCTCATGGCTGCGTTGAGCCTGGCATATTGGGCGGCTTGCTGCGAGCCGTATTTGGCGATGTTGGGGCGGGCGAATATTACAGCGTGAGATTTGGTGTACTTGGAGAGGTTGAGCTTGTTGCGCGCGGCAAACTGGCGGTACATCGTCAGGTCAAAGTTGATAATGGGCATATTGGTCTTGAAGAAGCCTTTGTGCCCGGGACCGGCCTCTATTTCCACTACCGCTTTGATAGCGGGGACTTCCACTCCGAGCTCGGCTGCTACTTCCACGAAGTCGCGCTCAGAGAGCGGGCCTTTGCGGTCGTCTTGCGCGAACGTCAGGTGCACGGTGTCGTTGCCCACGACGATGTATTCGCGCCCGTCTTTGTTCAGGCCGATGTGAGCAATGCCGAGGGTGTCAGTGGGCGGCGGCGGGGTTATCTGCTCGGCGGGTATTGCGCTGACGGCAATTGCTGCCAGAGCCGCGATAGCGGCGATTGCGCTTTTGTGGAGGTTAGTCATGGCTTCAGAGGGGGTATGGGAGGTGAGGGGTGAGGGAAAAGTATCCGTGTAGGCTGCCGCCATCGCCGACGGCCGCCTACACGGAGTAATTAGATGCTATCAGAGGTTGGCCACCTTCTCGATGGTGCGAGTGATTTGGCCGTAGAAGCGCTCCACGGCGGGGATGTACATGCGCTCGCTGGGCGAGTGTACGCCTTGGAGTGTTGGGCCGAACGACACCATGTCGAGGTGAGGATATTTGGTGAGGAAGAGGCCGCACTCGAGGCCGGCGTGAATGGCTTTGATGGCGGGCTTGATGCCGTAGAGCTCCTCGTAGGCGTCAGAGGCAATCTTCATGATGCGCGAGTTGAGGTTAGGCTTCCAGCCGGGGTATCCGTCGCCGTGGGTCACGGTGGCTCCGGCGAGGGTAAAGAGCGCCTCTACCTGGTGAGCGATGTCCCACTTGCGGCTTTCTACCGACGAGCGCTGGCTGGTGGTGACGAGGATATTGTTGTCAGCTATCATCTTTACGGCTGCGAGGTTGGTAGAGGTCTCCACGAGGCCTTCGATGTCGCGGCTCATAGATACCACGCCGTGAGGAGCGCTGTACAGGGCCTGAATGAGGCGGCGCGCCGTGTCGGCATCGATGGTAAACTCTGGGCGCTCCACGCTCTCGAGCGAGAGCTTGACGGTGGGCTCGATGTCGGCGTATTCGCCCTCGATGTCGGCCACGAATTGGTTGAACTCGGCGCTAACCAGCTCCTTGTTGGAGGTGTGGACACCGATTATGGCGTGAGCGGCGCGGGGGATGGCGTTGCGGAGGTTGCCGCCATCGATTTCGGCCAGTGCGATTTCAAACTTGGTGCTGAGGCCGAAGATGAAGCGGGTGAGGAGCTTGTTGGCGTTGATGCGTCCCAGATGAATGTCGCCGCCGGAGTGTCCGCCGAGGGCATCGCGGATATCCACCTTGAAGTAGTGGAAGTCAGTGGGGGCGAGCGAGCGCTCGTAGTGGAATGTGCAGGTGGTATCGACACCGCCGGCGCAGCCTACGAAAATTTCAGCATCGTCCTCAGAGTCGAGGTTGAGGAGCATGTCGCCGTCAATCATTCCTTCGCCGAGGTTGTTTGCTCCGGTGAGGCCGGTCTCTTCATCGACGGTGAATAGGCCTTGGAGGGGGCCGTGTACGAGGGTGTCGTCAGTGAGGGCGGCGAGGGCGGCAGCCATGCCGATGCCGTTGTCGGCGCCGAGAGTGGTGCCGTCAGCGCGCAGCCAGTCGCCATCTACGATGGTGTGTATTGGTGAGTTCTCAAAGTCAAAGTTTTTGTCATTAGACTCGCACACCATGTCCATGTGAGCTTGCATGATGACGCGCGGGGCCTTCTCGTGTCCTGGGGTGGCGGGCTTGAACATTGCCACATTGCCCACGGCGTCGGTCTTCACGTCGATGCCGTGCTTTGCGGCAAAGTCGAGGAGGTATTGGCGTATTTTACCCTCCTTTTTAGAAGGGCGAGGCACTTGGTTGATTTCGTCGAAGATGGCAAACACAGCTGCCGGTTTGAGGTCTTTGATAGTCATATCTGCTGATGTTAAAACGTTAGATTTACAGATTAATAAACATAGAGTTTTTGTAAAGACTGTTAAAATCAATCTTTAAAGCCCTCTAAGTTACAAAATAAAATTGAAAGTGGGCAATTTTTAGCATAAACTTTCATATATTTGCAGAGCGAAACGGTAAAAGAGACAATGAAAGTCGTGATTTTGGCTATCATAATACTGGCCATAGCAGTGGGTCTGATGCTATTGCGTGGTGCTATTATGCAGCGACTTGAGCGGCGCACCTCCTCGCCTTATCGCCACCATCACCATTAAAGACACTGTATAAAAATAGATAAATCAACACTTAATCACTTGATATGAATAAATTTTACATCGCCGGGGCTGCTGCCCTAATGATGCTTGCCGGAGTCGCATGCTCAGGCACTGATGAAAAAGCCGAGGCTGCCGTGCCCGAAGTAAAGAAAGCTGCTGAGGACGCTACCTTTAAGGCTCAGACCAATATCCGATACATTGACATGGATTCTATCCTTCAGGCATACACCCTTGCCCAGGAGATTTCAGCCGAAGGCCAGAAGCTGATGGGCGAATACCAAAGCCTCGAGCGCCAAAAGCAGAACGAGTTGCAAAACTTTGGCAACAGCATCCAGCAAAAGGTCAACAATAACACCTACCTGAGCCAGGAGTCATATCAAGCTGATGTCAATGACTTCAACAAGCGCCAAAATGCTGCCGCCAACGTGCTGGGCGCCAAGCAAAACAGCATCAACGAGCAGATGGCGCGCCAGCAGAAGCGCCTCACCGACTCTATCGAGAGCTTTATCAAGGACTATAACTCTACGCGCCACTACGACGCCATCTTGTATCGCGAGGCCGGCGTGTATTTCAATCCGGCTCTCAACATCACGTCAGAGGTTATCGCCGGCTTGAATGCTCGCTACAAGGCCAAAGCCGCTGATGCCGAGCAGGATAAGGCCAAGGCCAAGAAATAACCGGCCTAACCGCCTCGCCCCCCGGGGCGCCTCTACTCACGAAGCGTAATCAATTTTCATAATACTATTGCGGCTGCCGCTCTCACCTTAGGAGATAGCGGCAGCCGTTGCTTTGTGTGTGGGGGGGCGAGCTGCCGGCGAGGTGAAAAAGAGCGGCCCGATGCCGGTGAGTCATCGAGCCGCTCGTGATGGCTTAAATGTGGAGCACTGTCAATCACATGTCAGTGGTGGACTGCTCGGTGTCTTCTTGCTCGGGAATATACATTATGAAGCTGCGGAGCTCGGCTTTGGCCTTGCCGCCGATGCATACACCGCAGTACGAGCTTGATAGCGTTATTTTGCGCAGCCGGCACACTTGCAGCCCATTGAGGAAGAATTCGATGCCGCCATTATCTCTCTTAGCCACGAGCGAAAAAGAGGAGCCCTTATGCTTGACAGGGCCGGTCTTGACGATGGATTCGATGCCGTCTTTGACCACGATGTAAGCGAATTGTTTCTTGCCGATCTGCAGGCATTTGTAGTTGCGCATATCTTGATAGTCAAAGAGCATGCCGAAGCTTTTTGAGTCTTCAACCTTGGGACCGTTGAGGTTCAGGCCGAAGGCAAATTCGGCGTTGTTTTCCACATTTATCGGCAGCTCCACTACCGAATAAGCCATGCCCTTGTCGTCTTTTGACTCCAACGCGAGGCTTTGGGCCTTAAACTCCACCTTGGCTTTCTTGGTGTCGGTTTGGCTCCATTCATATTCCGGGTCGGTCACGGCTATGGTGTGGTTGTCGGCCTCGGCGCCTATTAGCGCCTCGTCGGGGATTGAGGGTGCAGCCATGGCTGCTGTGGCCGATGCCATCAGTATTTGGAGTAATACGGTATATCGTTTCATTGGTTTTTGTAGGTATCAAAAGTTAGGGATATTGGTAAAATTTAGTGGTGTGGTGACGATTGTGATTGTCACTCGCCGCCGCCCACAGAGGTCTGGAGCTCTTGGATCATAGGCTCGAAAGTGCGGAGCACGCGGTCATATGATTTGAAGCAGTTGTCGCCGCGGCAATCGTTGTCCGTGATTTGCACGGCAATCCTGACGCGATATGACAGTGCGTCCTCGTCAGTGAAGCTTATTCTCACCTCGATGCGGGTCCTTACTATTTGATGCTTGAATATGGATCGTCTCCACGAAGACTTAATCCATCCGGCAGCCTTGTCGCGCACCTCGATATTGTCAAAGTAGTTGGTGCACACGCTCATGAGGCGTTTCCAGATTTGGTCTTCTGAGATGCCCTTGCGGCAAGTTACGTCAAACCATTTGTTGGCGATGTCCACGCCGTCGTCGCTGCCTATCGAGGCGAGCATCGCCTCATCTTCGGGCAGGATGTAAAGCACGGTCTTTTTGGGGTCAGACTTGAGGAGCCTGTAAGTGCGGGTGATATAGCCCGGCGCCTCTACTTTCACCACATAGAAGTCAGTATCCTTGTCAAACTTCACCTGGTAGGATCCGGTGTTGACAAGCTGGCCGTCAATATAGATATTGGCGGTCTCGGGGATGACATTGATAGTCATCTTCTTGGCCGCCTCCGCCGGAAGCAAGCCAAGACAAACGATGGACAAAAATAATATGATTTGTCTCATAACACAAGTGTAGTGCCTCGGGCTCACCTCGTTGGCGATTTAACAATGAAAAAGCGTGAGAGCCGTACCGTTGCTCGTCCCACGGTTAGAGGCCTTCGCATTGCCCGAATTAGTTGAACGAGCAAACATGCAGAAGCCTCACGCCGAATATGCCGATACGACACCGTAGCACTGCAGCCTCCCCGGGCCGGTGAGTGCTGACGTAATATACATATCCGATGTGGCATCTACCGTCTGCCTCATTCCTGACTAATTCTGAAAGTTGCGAAGTTTCTAACCGTCAAGAAGGAGCGTTGAGTAAACGCTTACTTATATATTTTTTGCAAGCCGCAATGCCTGAGAGAGGCATCGAGGATTACAATTGCAAAGATAACAAATATCCCCAATATTACAAAATCAAAAATTTACGGCGCGAGCGCCGGGCGCTGCGCGGCTCATCTCGGGCGTCAATGGCGGGCGTTGGGGCTGAGATACCGGGCGATGGCCTTGAGGTAAAGGTCGGTGTAGTCAGAGCAGCCGTCGGCTTCGAGCCGGGTGTAAATGCTCATAAACGTGTCAGTATCAGCCGTGATGGCTGATTTGAGCGCATAATTATGGAGTGTTGACGGGCTGTGATTGATAGAGATGGCAAATATAGCAATTTCAGCCTTATAAGCCAAATTGATGGGGCTAAATCGCAGCGTGTGGTGCTGCACGCTGTGTGTCGAGCATCGCATGAGGGCGCCTTGGCCTGCAATCCGCCGTTATCCGCCCAAAAGGGTGGTGTGGGCTTACAAAAATTTGCCGAAATAGCTTGCTCACAATGGTTTTTTTGCCTAAATTTGCACAAAATTGTGACCCGTAGCGGTTGACGTTATCAATTTACTAAGCCTAAAAAACAAAACAATTTCATATAACTCAATTAAAAACAATCATCTTATGTGGTTAACAAGCTCATCTATAGGGCGTAAGCTGGTAATGGCTATTACCGGCGTGTGTCTCGTCCTATTCGTAACTTTTCACGTGTTGATGAACTCAGTGGCTATCATCTGGCCTGAGGCATACAATGCTATCTGTGAGTTCCTCGGAGCCAACTGGTATGCACTCGTTGCCTCTATGGGTCTGGCAGCGCTGTTTCTCATTCACATTCTTTATGCCGTGTGGCTCACCGTGCAAAACCGTGCGGCTCGCGGCGCTGACCGCTATGCCGTGACATCGCGTCCGCCGCAGGTAGAGTGGTCATCAAAAAATATGCTCGTGCTGGGCATCGTGGTCGTAGCATTTATGGGCGTGCACTTGATTCAGTTCTGGAGCAAGATGCAGCTTCAGGAGCTGGTGTCGCATGACATCGCCTCTCTGCCCACCGTGGAGGGCGCCGCAGCCGCTCCGGCCTTCGGCACCCTGTTCTTGCAGTTAGCCTTCTCGCAGTGGTACACTCCGGTAATCTACATCATCGGCTTTGTGGCTCTGTGGTTCCACATGACTCACGGCTTCTGGTCAATGCTGCACACCATCGGTTGGAGCAACACCACATGGATACCTCGCCTGCACAAAATCGGCAACTGGTGGACCACCATCGTGATCCTGCTCTTTGTGGCACAGGTAGGCGTCTTCACCTGGCGCGCTTCTGAGAAATATTATGTGACCGCCCCGCAGCTGCAGCAGCAATATGCCGAATATTGGGGCGACCGCGCCGAGGCTTTGATTAAGGATTTCCAGGCCGAGGCCAATAGGGCGTTTGCCGACGTTGACCAGCAGAATATGATAGAGGTGCAACGCGTGCAAAACGAGTTCCTCAACGCTCACGGCGATGCCTTCGTGCGCGATGCCGCTCTCATTGACAGCTGCGTCAAGGTGCAGTGCCCCAACGCTGTAGCTCCCCAGCTGCAGAGCATGCACCAGTTCAAGGCTCAGATAGAGCAAGCTATGGCTTATGCCAAAATGATGCAAAACCGCAATACCAACAACGAATAATCAATAGCCCAAAGATATGCCAACGAATAAAAACATAGAAGGCATGATCGACTCAACGCCGATTATGAAGGACTATGCCGATGTCGAATCGTGCAAGCTCCCCGAGTACACCATCGACTCAAAAATCCCCGAAGGCCCGGTAGCAGAAAAGTGGACCAACTATAAGGCTCATCAGAAACTCGTCAACCCGGCCAACAAACGCCACCTCGACATCATCGTGGTGGGCACGGGTCTCGCCGGCTCCTCTGCCGCCTCGACCCTCGGCGAAATGGGCTTCAATGTGCTCAACTTCTGCATACAGGATAGCCCCCGTCGCGCTCACTCTATCGCCGCTCAGGGCGGTATCAACGCCGCCAAGAACTATCAGAACGACGGCGATTCGGTGTATCGCCTGTTCTACGACACCGTCAAGGGCGGTGACTTCCGCTCGCGTGAGGCCAACGTGTATCGCCTCGCCGAGGTGTCAAACAATATCATTGACCAATGTGTGCAGCAAGGTGTGCCCTTCGCTCGCGAATACGGTGGCCTGCTCGCCAACCGCTCATTCGGCGGCGCTCAGGTGAGCCGCACCTTCTACGCCAAGGGCCAGACCGGTCAGCAGCTGCTGCTCGGCGCTTATGCCTCGCTCAACCGTCAGATACAGAAAGGTCAGGTCAAGTCGTTCAACCGTCGTGAGATGCTCGACATCGTAATCATCGACGGCCGCGCTCGCGGTATCATCGTGCGCAACCTCGTCACCGGCGAGATTGAGCGCTATGCCGCCCACGCTGTGGTGCTCGCCACCGGCGGTTATGGCCGCGCTTTCTTCCTCTCAACCAACGCTATGGGCTGCAACGGCTCGGCTGCAGTGCAGGCATTCAAGAAGGGCGCTTATCTGGCCAACCTCTGCTTCACGCAAATCCACCCCACGTGTATCCCCGTGCACGGCGAAGACCAGTCCAAACTCACCCTCATGAGCGAGTCGCTCCGCAACGACGGCCGCATCTGGGTGCCCAAGAAGAAAGAAGACGCCGAGGCTATCCGCGCCGGCAAGAAGAAGCCTACCGATATCCCCGACGAAGACCGCGACTTCTATCTGGAGCGCCGCTACCCCGCCTTCGGTAACCTCTGCCCCCGCGACATCGCCTCTCGCGCCGCCAAGGAGCGCTGCGATGCCGGCTACGGCGTAGGCACCGGCAATGCCGTGTATCTCGACTTCAAGTATGCCATAGAGCGTCTGGGCGCCGACGTGGTGCGTGACCGCTACGGCAACCTCTTTGATATGTATCAGATGATCTCTGATGACAACCCCTACGAGACCCCGATGATGATATTCCCCGCTTCACACTACACCATGGGCGGCATCTGGGTTGACTACGAGCTGCAGACCTCGGTCAAGGGTCTCTTTGCCATCGGCGAGTGTAACTTCTCAGACCACGGCGCTAACCGCCTCGGTGCTTCCGCTCTGATGCAGGGCCTCGCTGACGGTTACTTCGTGCTCCCCTACACTATGCAAAACTACCTCAGCGACCAAATCAAGGTGCCGCGCTTCACTACCGACGCGCCTGAGTTTGACGCCGCCGAGAAGGCCGTGCGCGAGCGCATCGAGAAGCTCATGAGCATCAACGGCACCAAGAGCCCCGATGAGATACACAAGCGCCTGGGACATGTGATGTGGAACCTCGTAGGTATGGGTCGCACCCTGCAGAGCCTCGTCAAGGCTATCGATGAGATAGAGGAGGTGCGCAAAGAGTTCTACTCTGACCTGCGCATCGTGGGCAAGGCCGACGACCTCAATACCGAGCTGGAGAAGGCCCTGCGCCTCGAAGACTTCCTCGTCATTGCCAAGATGATGGCTATCGACGCCCTCAACCGCAATGAGTCATGCGGCGCTCACTTCCGCGAAGAATATCAGACCGCCGATGGCGAAGCCGCTCGTCGCGATGATGAATATATGTATGTGAGCTGCTGGAAGTACACCGGCGAAGGCCAGAAGCCTATCCTCATCAAGGAGCCGCTCAAATATGAGGCCATCAAAGTACAAACCCGCAACTATAAGTCCTAATCTCTTCTGAAGCAACAATGGAAACAACAATCAGCGTAAATCTCAAAATTTGGCGTCAACGTGGTCCCAAAGAGAAAGGACAGTTCGTCAACTATCATCTCGATAATGTCTCTACGGGCAGCAGCTTCCTCGAAATGCTCGATATGCTCAACCAGCGCCTCGTAGAGCAAGGCGAAGAGCCGGTTGTCTTTGACAACGACTGCCGCGAAGGCATCTGCGGTATGTGCTCGCTCTATATCAACGGTCACCCCCACGGCCCCGTGCAAGGCATCACCACCTGCCAGCTGCACATGCGCAAGTTCCACGATGGCGACACCATCACCATCGAGCCGTGGCGCTCTGCCGCCTTCCCCGTGATACGCGACCTGATGGTCAACCGCAACGCCTTTGACCAGATACAGCAGGCCGGCGGTTACGTGTCGTTCAACTGCGGCGGTGCTCCGGATGCCAATGACACCCCCATCTCTAAGGAGATTGCCGATATGGCGATGGACTCTGCCACCTGCATCGGCTGTGGCGCCTGCGTAGCTGCATGCAAGAACGGCTCTGCTATGCTCTTTGTCTCAGCCAAGGTGAGCCAGTTTGCCCTCTTGCCTCAGGGCCAGGTGGAGCGTGCTCGTCGTGCCCGCGCCATGGTCAAGAAGATGGACGAGCTCGGCTTCGGCAACTGCACCAACACCGGTGCTTGCGCCGCTGAGTGCCCTAAGAACATACCTCTGAGCAACATCGCTCGCCTCAACCGCGAGTTCATCAAAGCTAAGTGCGCTGAGTAAGCCCACCCGGGCTTGCACCCACGCGGCACTAAGCTGCAAAATTCTCTCACAAGAGACTGTGTCTCGATGCTAATGACTATCGGCGACACAGTCTCTTGTCACCTTTCGGCTTCGCCGAGAGCCGATATCACGATACATTTTTAATTAACATACCCCGAAAAAACCTAACACACTATTATGAAACTTACAGGAAGTAAGCTCTACAGAGCAATGGCCATGATGTGTGGCCTCGCCCTCGCCCTGTCGTTCACCGCCTGCGGTGATGGCGAAGATGACCCTGACGACCCCACTCCCAAGCCCGCCAAGGTGCTGGTAAGCTATTCAGTGATACTGTCACAGGCCTACTACGACAACTTTGACATCACTGTGACAAATGA